>NZ_JBCGFB010000062.1:0-33999 GCF_038752175.1 Nocardia sp. No.11
CGCAGCGCCGGTGCCGCGCGGCGCAGCGCGCTCACGATGTCGTCGGCCACCACGCGCAGCGCGCGGGCGCGGTCGGAACCGCCGATCGAGGCGGCGGGGTCGTACACGGCCGCCGGGTTCGTCCAGTCGGCGTCCTCGCCCAGCAGGGTCTCGAGGTCGCGCAGGGCGGCCGGTCGCAGTGGTTCGGGCAGATACCCGCCGGCCGCGGTCAGGGTAGGGCGCGGGCTGGGGACGTCGGTCTGCTCGAGCGGCGCGTCGAAGCCGTAGAAGCGCAGACGGTCCGCGGGGGAGCGGCCCGCGTTGTAGCCGCGCAGCCATTCGACGAGTTCGCGATTGCCGGGCACGGCGCCGAAGCGGTGGCTGAATCCGGTGGCGAGCACCGTCTCGAGGTCGGTGGTGGTGGCCCCGCTGATGTAGTCGTCGACGATCGCGGCGGCGAACAGACCGGACTCCAGCGCGATCGACCGGAATCCGCGCTCGGCCAGCTGCGCCAGGAGTTCGTTGCGCAGCAACGGAAATGCCGCGATCCCGTGGGTGGGCTCGCCGAGCGCGAGCAGGACCGGCGGTTCGGCACGGCACGCGAGCAGATCGTCGACGGCACGACCCAGGCTCGCCGCGTCGTCGAGTTCGCGTGCGAGTTCGCGGGGCGTGGTGGCAGTAGGCATGAACACTCCTTGGTCGGCGGGCATGCCTTCGACAGTATCGTTGAAGGTTCGGGTGAAGTTTTCGCGGATTCTTACTGGTGAAAGCCGAAAAAAGCCTCAAAGGAGGGGTGTCTTGCGGCCGATCGATCTGGCCAGGGAACACGGCTTGTCCGCCCAGGCGATCCGCAACTACGACGAGGCGGGAATCCTCGGACCCGCCGACCGCAGCGCGTCCGGCTACCGGCGCTACACGCCCCGGAACGCACAGGCGCTGCGAGCCTTTCTCGCTTTGCGTGGGGGACACGGGCATCAGCAGGCGGCCGCGATCCTGCGGGCCGTCCACCGGGGCGATCGTGAATCCGCGTACCGGCTCATCGACGGCGCGCATGTCTCGTTGCTCGACGAGCGCGCCACCCGCACCGAGGTCGCCACCGCGCTGGGGAGTCTGTCGACCACCGCGCCCGCCCCGATCGCCGGTCGAGCGCTGAGCGTGGGCGAGCTCGCGCGCCGGATCGGAGTGCATCCGGCGACCTTGCGCACCTGGGAAACCGCGGGCATCCTGCGCCCCGACCGCGACCCCGCAACGGGCTATCGCCACTACGAGGCGGCGGGAGTGCGCGACGCCGAGATCGCGCGCCAGCTGCGGCGCGGCGGCTATCGGCTGACCCAGGTCGCGCAATTCGTCGCGTCGCAGCGCGCGGCGGGTGGGGCCGCCGCGCTGAGCACGTTTCTGCAGGACTGGCAGGACCGGCTGACCGCGCGCAGTCGGCACCTGCTCGCCGGTGCGGCCCAGCTCGACGGCTACCTCCGCATGCTCGACGAGCCGTAATAGCGCGTCGTGGTCGGCGAAAGCCGGAGTGGGCGAACCGAAGACGTTCCTCGCCCCTTCCAAGGTATAGCCGACCGGGGGGCTTGCGGCAAGACCCCGGTCGTCCTGCAGAATCGCTCCTCGACGTTCGGACCGGCGAAAATGGGAGTGACGCACGTGCGTGAAATGAAGACCGACGTGATCGTTGTCGGCGCCGGACCTGCCGGACTGATGCTCGCCGGGGAGCTGTCCCTGGCCGGGGTGCGCCCCATGGTGCTCGAGCGGCGCGCGGAGCCGGGCACCGCCCACAAGGCCAGTGGCCTCGGCGGCCGGATCCTGGACCTGCTGCGCTACCGCGGTCTGCTCGACCGCTTCGTCGCCGTCGGCAGCCCGATCCCGGCGCCGATCTTCCCGTTCGGCGGTATGCACGTCGACTTCACCCCGCTGGCGGACGGGCCGATGGACGCGATGGGCATTCCGCAGGCGCGGGTCGAACAACTGCTCGCCGAGCGGGCCGTCGAACTCGGCGCCGAGATCCGCCGCGGACACGAGGTGACCGCGCTCGATCAGGACGACGACGCTGTGACCGTCGAGGTTACCGGGCCGGACGGGCCGTACCGGGTCCGCGCGCAGTATGTGGTCGGGTGCGACGGCGGGCGCAGCCGGATCCGGGAACTGGCCGCGATCCCGTTCCCCGGCAACACCTTTCCCGAGGTCAACCGACTCGGTGTGGTGGCGCTGCCGGACTCGGTCGCCGTCCTCGACGACGGCGGGATCGATGTGCCCGGCCTCGGTCCGATTCGGCCCGGCTTCACCAGGACCGAGCGCGGGGTCTTCGCGATCGGTCCGGTGCGGGCCGACGAGCGGGTGATGTTCTTCCAGACCACCGAGGACGACCTCACCGAATACGACAACGACGATCCGCTGACGCTCGCCGAACTCGGTGCCAGCGCCCAGCGGGTCCTGGGCGCCGAACTGCCGCTGGGTGCACCGGTCCGGTTGTCGCGCTACCAGTTCCAGGCCCGGCGGGCCGAGCGCTACCGGGCAGGCCGGGTCCTGCTCGCCGGTGACGCCGCGCACCTGCTGCCCGCCACCGGCACGGCGCTCAACGTCGGCATGCTCGACTCGGTCAACTTGGCGTGGAAGCTGGCCGCCACGGTGCGGGGCACCGCCCCGGCCGGACTGCTCGACACCTACCACGACGAACGCCACGCCGCGGCGGGCCGGGCCTTGCAGCAGACTCGTGCTCAGGCCGCACTGCGCCGTGGTCAGGACGAGGCCGCCGATGCCCTGCGCGCGGTGTTCCAGGAGCTGTTCGCCGACGAGCCCGCGCTGCGCAGGCTGGCCGGCATGATCTCGGCCGGCGACGTCCGCTACTCGGTTCCCGGCACCGATCCGCACCCGTTGGCCGGCGCTTTCGCGCCCGATCTCCCGCTGCGCACCGAGCAGGGCACGACCAGCGTGGCCGAACTCCTGCACACCGCGCGTCCGGTCTTCCTCGACCTCGCCGACCGCGCGGATCTGCGCAAACTCGCCCTCGACCGGGAACCGCGGATCGTGATCGTCACGGCCGAGACCGAGGACCGGCCCGCCGACGCGCTGTTGCTGCGGCCCGACGCCTACGTCGCCTGGGCCGCGGACATCGACGAATCCGCCGATGTCGCGACACCCGTGCTGCGCGCCGCGCTCGACACCTGGGTCGGTCTGCCCTGACCTGGCCGTCGCGGATCAGCGGACGACGGTGGTCGCCTGCTGGATCCGCGACAGCTTCTCGGGATTGCGCACCACGTAGAGGCCGGTGATCGCACCCTCGTCGAGCCGGAGGGTGACGATGCTGTCGAGCTTGCCGTCGAGCCGCAGGAGCAGGGCGGGCGCGCCGTTGATCTGGGTCGGCTCGGTCGACACCACCCCGGGGAACCGGGGCAGGCCGCCCGCCATCAGCCGCGCGACCTTGTCGGCCCCCACGATCGGCCGCACGACCGCCTTGACCACGCCGCCGCCGTCGGCGAGCAGCACCACCTCGGGCGCGAGCAGGTCGAGCAGTCCCTGCAGGTCGCCGGTCTCGACCGCCCGCGCGAACGCCGCGAGCGCGTCGCGGCTCTGCGTCGAGGACACGTGGCCGCGTGGCCTGCGCGCGGCCACGTGGGCCCTGGCCCGGTGCGCGATCTGGCGCACCGCGGCCGGGCTCTTGTCCACGGCCGCGGCGATCTCGTCGTAGGCCAGGTCGAACACCTCACGCAGGACGAACACGGCCCGTTCGATCGGCGCGAGCGTCTCGAGTACCAGCATCATCGCCATCGAGACGCTGTCGGCCAGCTCGACGTCCTCGGCGACATCCGGCGCGGTGAGCAGTGGTTCGGGCAGCCACGGCCCGACGTAGGTCTCCTTGCGCCTGCCGAGGGTGCGCAGCCGGGTCAGTGCCTGCCGGGTGGCGATGCGGACGAGATAGGCGCGCGGATCACGGATCTCGGCCTGCTCGACGTCGGCCCAGCGCAACCAGGTCTCCTGTAGCACGTCCTCGGCGTCGGCGGCCGAGCCGAGGATCTCGTAGGCGACCGTGAAGAGCAGCTTGCGGTGCGTAACGAAGGCCGCGGTGGCGGCATCGGTTCCGTCGCTCATGGATGGTCCTGTCTGTCGGTGCCGGTCATGCCCATGAGACGCCGCGGCCCACCGGAGTGTGACAGTGGGGTCGGTCACGCTCCGGTTCCACGTTGAAATCCGTCCCCGGCTGTGGATTACTCCGGGAATGGATGCGATCTCGACGACCGAGCGGCCCGCCCGTACCGTCCTGCCGGGCTGGTCGGTGCCGCTGGTGTTCGTCGTCGGCGCGACCTCGCAGTATCTCGGTGCCGCCCTGGGCGTGTTCCTGTTCGACACCACCGAACCGGCGACCGTCGCGTGGCTGCGCGCCGCCGCGGCCGGGCTGGCGTTGCTGGCCTGGCGGCGACCGTGGCGCAGCCGGTGGACCCGGCGGGGGATCGCGGTGGCGGCCGGCTTCGGCGTCGTGACGGTGTCGATGAACATCGTGTTCTACGAGGCGATCGCGCGGATTCCGCTCGGTACCGCCGTCGCCATCGAGTTCCTCGGCCCGGTGGCCGTGGCCACGCTCGGCTCGCGGCGGGTCAGGGACGTGCTCGCGGTTGCGCTGGTCACGGTCGGGGTGCTGCTGCTGGCCGGGGTGCAGTTCGATGTCGAGCCGGTCGGGGTGGGGTTCGCGGTCGCGTCGGCGGTGCTGTGGGCCGGCTACATCCTCGTCGGCAAACGGGTGGCCGACGCCGGTGACGGCCTGGACTCCCTCGCCGTCGGCATGGCGGTCGCTGCGGCCCTGCTCGCGCCGTTCGTCCTGATCCCGCAATCGGCGATCGACCCGTCGGTCTTCGCCGATCCCCGCACCTGGCTGTTCGGGCTCGGCGTCGGCGTGCTGTCGAGCGCGGTCCCGTACGCGCTGGACCAGGTGGTCCTGACCGCGGTCGGCCGGGCCCGCTTCGCTCTGCTGCTCGCGCTGCTCCCGGCCACCGCCGCCGTGGTCGGCGCGGTCGCGCTGGCCCAGCGCCCGACCGTCCCCGAGCTGACGGGTATCGCCCTGGTCATGCTGGCGCTGACGGTCAGCGCGCTGCCCACCCGGCAGACTGCCCCGGAACCGCCCGCCCCGCTGTAGCGCTCCGTCAGGAGATCTTCGCGAGAATGTCGACCGCGACAGCCGTCGCGGCGGTGCGCATGTCGTCGTCGGACAGGTCGAGGTCGCCCATCATCGACACGCTCCAGCTGATCGCCAGCAGCGCCTGGCGGGCGTGATAGACGTCCAGTGGTGCGTGATCGGGGGCCGTCATGAGATCGGCCAGCACCCGGAACTGGTACCGCAATCCCGCGCCGAATCCGAGATCGCGGAAGGCGGGCTGGTTCTCGTGCCAGAACCGCACCATGTCGCGGCCCAGGCTGTGCAGCAGGTGGCTGTAGCGGCGCAGGATCTGTTCGGCGCTTTCGGGTCCAGGGAGCCTGCTCGGGACGACCTGGTCGCACCGCTCGGACGCCCGGTGGCGGTCGGTGATCCGCAGGTCGGCGTGGTGCTCGCGGTGCGCGACTGATCGTGGTTGACCCTGACGTAGCGTCAGGGTCGACGATGCGGGTATGAACACATCGTTTCCCGCTTTCGAGATCAGCCCCGTCCCCGTTCCCGGCCCGGATGCTGTGGCGCCCGAACCGTTCCGCGGGATCTACGGCATGCCGATGTTCGTCACCGTCCCGACCGGGGACCTCGCCGCGTCGGTCGATTTCTGGGTCCGTGGGCTCGGCTTCTTCGACCTGTTCACGGTGCCGGGTCAGCTGACCCACCTGCGCCGCTGGGCATTTCAGGACGTGCTGCTGGTCCCGGGAGACCGTCCGGCCGACGCGCCGACCACGACCGTGAGTTTCTCCTGTGTGCTCGCCGAGATCGACGGCATCGTGGCCGCCTGCGAGGCGGTGACGCCCGGCTGCACGGCCGGGCCCCGGGTCATGCCGTGGAATTCCGTCGAAGTGGAGGTCCGTACCCCGGAGAACCTCCGCGTCATCATGACGGCGGCCCAGCAGTGGGACCCGGACAGCCCGGCCGCCGCGCACCTGCGGTCGATCGGCATCGAGGCGCCTGAGCGATGACGAGCGCCGGGCACGGCACACTGGAGGCCGTGTCCGAACCGCTCACCGTCGGCGTCGCGGCGGAACTGCTCGGCGTCACCACGCGCACGCTGCACCACTGGGACGCGGTCGGGCTGGTGCACCCGTCCGACCGCACGTCCGCCGGCTATCGCCTGTACACGGCGGCCGACCTGGTCCGCGCCCAGCGTGTGGTCGTCTACCGCGAGCTCGGGGTGCCCCTGGACGAGATCGGCGCGCTCCTGGACGCGCCAGCCGCCGACGCCCTGGCCACACTGCGCAGGCAGCGCGACGCCCTGCACGCCAGGATGCGGCGGCTGCGGCGCACGACCGAGGCGATGGACCGGATGATCGAGGCCAGGGAGTCGGGCATCCGGCTCAGCCCCCAGGATCAGGTCGCGATCTTCGGCGGCGACTGGCAACCTTCCTGGGTCGCGCAGGCCCGCGAGAAATGGGGCGACACCCCGCAGTGGACCCAGTACGCCGAACGCGCGGCCGACCGATCGGCGCAGGACTGGCAGCGCATCGCCGAAGACACCGCCGCCCTGCACGCCGACTTGGCCGATGCCCTCCGCGCGGGCGTCGCGCCGGGCAGTGCCCGCGCCGACTCGCTGGCCGAACGGCATCGCGCGTCGATCGCCGTTTACTTCGACTGCACGCACCCGATGCACGTGTGTCTCGGTCGCCGCTACGTCGGTGACCCGGAGTACACGGCCTTCTACGACGCCATCGAGCCCGGCCTGACCAGCTGGCTGAGCGCGGTCATCAATGCCAACGCCAGGGCGCACGGCGTCGATCCGGAGACGGCTACCTGGGACTAGTTCGTCGCCGAACGAGCTGTCACAGTGATGATCCGGTGGCGAGCCGAACGATGCGGCGGGCAGGGTACGCGCGGCCGCCCGTCAGGATCCGCTCGACGCACCTCATTCGGTGAACCCGAACAGCAGCACCGCGAGCACCAGCGCGGCGAGCGCACCCACGTCGATCCGTGCCACCCGCAGCGTCCGCGCATCGAGGGCACGGGGACCGATCGCCATCGTGAGCACGAGAAACGAACCGGTGCTGAGGATTCCGGCCGCGATGGTCACCGGCCGCGCCGACGGCACGAACGCGCCGACGATCAGCCCGATCCCGACCAGCGCGAGCAGCACGGCCCGATGCCGCAGCAACAACTCGAGATCCCGGTTCGGCACGTCCGTGCCGTAGGCCGTCGCCGCTCGCCCCGGCGCGATCGCGACCACACCCGGCAGCACATGCACCAGCCCCACGACCACCAGCAACACCGCGCCGACGACCTCCGCGACCATATATCCACCCTCTCCTCCGACACCGTTCGTGCAAGCATGGCGTTATGGGCGCAGCACCACTTCCGGAAACGTGCCGTCCTGCGCCGACGGTGTGGCTGTGGGCCGGGCACGCGATCTACCGGGGGCCGTCGCTGCGGCTGGACCGCCACTGCGGGTCGGTGGGCTGCCTGGCGGTCGGGCTCGACGGGCCGTTCACGATCGACGCCGACGCGATCGGCACCCGAACGTTGCGCAGCGTTCTGGTGCCGCCACGCACACCGCACCGGATCGTCGCCGACGGGCGAATGCTGTTCTGCTACCTCGATCCCGGCTCACCGCGCGCCGCGGGCTGCCGGAGCCGGATGCGCGTGGACACCGGTGGTTTCGGCATCGCCCACGTCGACGAGTCGACACTGATCCGGCTCGCCGAGGGCGACACCGCCCCTGACGATCTCCTGGACCTGGTGTCCGGAACGGCAGGCCCTGACCTCGATCCCCGGATCGCCGCCGCGACCGCCCTCCTGTGCGCGCACCCAGCCGCGGATCTCTCCGCCGATCAGCTCGCCGCCGCGGTGCATCTGTCGAAATCGCGGCTGCTGCACCTGTTCTCCGCCCAGGCGGGTACCAGCTTCCGGCGGTACCGGGTGTGGGCGCGCATGCTCGCCGTCGGCCGGGCGGTAGCCGAGGGCGCCGACCTCACCACCGCCGCGGCCGCCGCCGGATTCGCCAGCCCGTCGCATTTCAGCGACACCTTCCACGCCCTGTTCGGGCTCACCGCCGCCGACCTGCTGGGTTCCGGCGTCCGGATCGTCGTCGAGGATCCGGGCTTGCTCCTCCCCCGAGGGGAGACGGCACGCTGAGCGTCATGGACGACGACACCCTGTTCACGATCGGCGACGTAGCCGCCCGAACCGGCTTGACGGTCAAGGCGATCCGTTTCTACGCCGACCGCGGCATCGTGGCGCCGACCACCCTCAATCCGGCGGGCCACCGCCGCTACGACACCGCCGCCCTCGCCCGCCTGGAACTGGTGCGCACGCTGCGCGCTCTCGGCATCGACCTCGCCACGGTGCGCCGGGTGCTCGCCCGCGAGGCCTCGATGACCGAGGTCGCCGCGACCCACGCCGACGCGCTCGACGTCGAGATCCGGGCGTTGCGGGTCCGTCGAGCGGTGTTGCGCGCGGTGGCCGCCCGGGAACCGACCCCACCGGAGATGGATCTCATGCACCGACTCGCCACCCTGTCCGCCGCCGAACGACACCGCCTCATCGAGGACTTCGTCGACGACACCTTCGGCCGCTACGCCGCCAACCCCGCCATGGTCGAGCTGGTCCGCGCCGCGGTGCCCGAACTACCCGACGATCCGTCGCCCGATCAGCTCGCGGCCTGGATGGAACTGGCGGAACTGGTGCGCGACACCGACTTCCGTGACGCGGTGCGGCGCATGGCGGCTTACCAGGCCAGGGAACGTGCCGCGGGCGACACGACCGGCCTGCACCACGAACTCACCGAAGCGGTCCGTACCGAGGTCGCAGCAGCCGTCGACGCGGGTGTGGCTGCCGACAGTCCGGCCGCGCGACCGGTGCTCGACGCGCTCACCGCCCGCTACGCGAGCACGTTCGAGCGCCCCGACGACCCGGCGCTGCGCCGATGGATCCTCGAACGCCTCGCGGTCGCGAACGATCCACGCGTGCACCGCTATTGGCGGTTGCTGGCCGTGGTCAACGGCTGGCCGGAACAGCCGGACCTGACGCCGGTGTTCACCTGGTTCGCCCAGGCTCTGCGGGCGGCCACCGCCTGATTGCCGCTCGCCGACTGTGACCCCGCGCCACGGTCGGCGAGCAGGCTCAGCCCTGCGTCAGATAGTTGTAGACCTCGTGGATCGTGATGGTGGGTTCCGCGCTCATCCCGACCTCCCGACTCAGCGGCCGGATGGTGGTCTCGGCGAACTCCTGGAACTGGCCCGCCGACTCCCACACATCGGTGACATGGAATCCGTCGTCGGTCTTGCGCGCCACGTGGAAGACCATCCCTGGCCCGCCCGCCCCGCCGTGCACGAAGCCCATCTTGTCGAGCACCTGGTCGTACTGATCGAGCGTCGCGCCGGTGAAATCGAGTTCGACGACTACAGCCATGACGTCATCTCCTTGCCGAAGGGTCGTGCGGACGTGCGCACGGGATCGCTCGCCGCCATGGCGGCCGAGCTGGAGTGGAGCGACTGTCGGGCCCGGCTCGTCGACGAACGGGGTCGGAGAGGATCGCCGCGACCCGGCGCTCCGATCGGGCCACGCTGTGCGCTGAGCGTCAGCACCACCCCGCGCGAACGGCTGTGGCGCGCGTCACAGTGTAGTCGGCACCCCGGGGGCCGACAAGCACCCACACGTGTTCGCGCGGCCCCGGGCGATGCCCGCGCACTTCGACTGGCACGACGTGGACTCGTGGCCCGATCGTGAACGTCTCGACGACGCCGGACTCGCGGCCTTGTGCGCACGACTGTCGGTGTGGTTCGGCCCCGCCACCGACCAGGGCGCGGACGGCTCGTGAATACCGTCACGTGCTGTCTCGGCCGGTCGGCGCTGCCGAGACGTGAAACCCCAGCGCTCACTGGGCTTTCTGTCGGTGTGTGATCGGCGACGCACCGCCCCGGGCCGCGTGGGGCTTCGTGGCCGCGCTCACAGGCGGGCCTACCTGGTCAAAGGCCGGTCAGGACGCTGATAGGGTGGAGCGCGAGTTAGACATCCTTTAACGGACCGTCCGGTGAGGCGGGGAAGGAGGTCGGCATGGCTGTGCCCGAACGGGCGGCCAAAACCGGCGCGGGCGAAACATCGCAACGGCACACTCCGGAGTGGGTGGCAGCCGGGCGCGAGCTGTTGTCGCCCTCGGACGTGAATCGGACCGTCGCGCGCATCGCCCATCAGATCATCGAGAAGACCGCCCTGGATTCCGGCGACGCCGACGCACCGCGGGTGGTTCTCATGGGTATCCCGACGCGCGGCACCACCCTGGCCAACCGGCTCGCCGCCAAGATCGAGGAATTCTCCGGCGTGCGGCCCGCGCTGGGCTCGCTCGACATCACCCTCTACCGCGACGACCTGCGCAGCCGTCCGCACCGCCCGCTCGAGCGCACCTCCGTGCCCGACGGTGGCATCGAGAACGCCCTGGTGGTCCTCGTCGACGACGTGCTGTTCTCCGGCCGCACCGTCCGCTCGGCCCTCGACGGCCTGCGTGACCTCGGCCGCCCCCGCGCCGTCCAGCTCGCCGTGCTCATCGACCGCGGCCATCGCGAACTGCCGATCCGCGCCGACTACGTGGGCAAGAACGTGCCGACCTCGCGCGCCGAGGACATCTCGGTCCTGCTGACCGAACACGACGGACACGACGGTGTGTATCTGCACCAGGAGGCGCAAGCGTGAAGCACCTGCTGACGGTCGCCGATCTCGATCGGGGCACCGCCACCGAACTCCTCGACGAAGCCGAGCGCTTCGAACAGGCCCTGCTCGGCCGCGAGGTGAAGAAGCTCCCGACGCTGCGCGGCCGCACGGTGATGACGGTGTTCTACGAGAACTCGACCCGCACCCGGGTGTCGTTCGAGGTCGCCGGCAAGTGGATGAGCGCCGATGTGATCAACGTAAGCGCGTCGAGTTCCTCGGTCTCCAAGGGCGAATCGCTGCGCGACACCGCGCTGACCCTGCACGCGGCCGGCGCCGACGCGCTGATCGTGCGCCACCCGGCCTCCGGTGCCGCGCACCAGATCGCGCGCTGGATGGAGCAGTGGGCGCGCGAGGAGAACCGCGCCGCGCCCTCGATCATCAACGCCGGCGACGGCACCCACCAGCACCCCACCCAGGCGCTGCTCGACGCGCTGACCCTGCGCCAGCGCCTCGGCGACATCGAGGGCAAGCGGATCGTGCTGGTCGGTGACATCCTGCACAGCCGGGTGGCCCGCTCCAACGTGATCCTGCTGAACACCCTCGGTGCCGAGGTCGTGCTGGTCGCCCCGCGCACCCTGCTGCCGGTCGGGGTCGAGGCCTGGCCGTGCCGGGTCGCGACCTCGCTCGACGCCGAACTGCCCGGCGCCGACGCGGTCATGATGCTGCGGGTGCAGGCCGAGCGGATGAACGGCGGCTTCTTCCCGTCGGCCCGCGAGTACTCGATCAACTACGGACTGTCCGAGCGCAGGCTCGGCCTGCTCGGCGACGACGCGGTGGTGCTGCACCCCGGTCCGATGCTGCGCGGCATGGAGATCGCCTCGGCGGTCGCCGACTCGCCGAAAGCGGCGGTCCTGCAACAGGTGACGAACGGAGTGCACATGCGAATGGCCGTGTTGTTCCGGCTGCTCGTCGGCACCCAGGAGGTGGCGGCGTGAGTGAACTGCTGATCAAGAATGTCCGGCCCTACGGTGAGGGCGAGCCGGTCGACGTGCTGGTTCGCGGCACCGTCATCGCCGAGATCGGCGGCGGCATCGCGGCGTCGGCCGAGGCCGAGGTGATCGACGGCGGCGGCCAGATCCTGCTGCCCGGCTTCGTCGACCTGCACACCCACCTGCGCGAGCCCGGCCGCGAAGACACCGAGACCATCGAAACCGGGTCGGCCGCAGCCGCACTCGGCGGCTACACGGCGGTGTTCGCGATGGCCAACACCAATCCGGTCGCCGATTCGCACGTCATCACCGATCACGTGTGGCGACGCGGCCAGGAGGTCGGCCTGGTCGACGTGTTCCCGGTCGGCGCGGTCACCGTCGGGCTCGAGGGCAAGCAGCTCGCCGAGATGGGCACCATGGCCGCGGGTGTCGGCCAGGTGCGGATGTTCTCCGACGACGGTCACTGCGTCTACGACCCGCTGATCATGCGCCGCGCGCTGGAGTACGCGAACTCCCTCGGCGTGCTCATCGCCCAGCACGCCGAGGAGCCGCGGCTGACCAAGGGCGCCGTCGCGCACGAGGGCCCCAACGCCGCCCGCCTCGGCCTGGCCGGCTGGCCGCGCGCCGCCGAGGAGTCGATCGTCGCGCGCGACGCGCTGCTGGCCCGCGACGCCGGCGCCCGCGTGCACATCTGCCACGCCTCCACGGCGGGCACCGTCGAACTGGTGAAATGGGCCAAGTCCCAGGGCATCTCGATCACCGCCGAGGTCACCCCGCACCACCTGCTGCTCGACGACTCGCGCCTGGAGACCTACGACGCGGTCAACAAGGTCAACCCGCCGCTGCGCGAGTCCGCCGACGTGACCGCCCTGCGCCAGGCGCTGGCCGAGGGCGTCATCGACTGCGTCGCCACCGACCACGCCCCGCACGCCGAGCAGGACAAGTGCTGCGAGTTCGCGGCGGCCCGCCCCGGCATGCTCGGGCTGGAAACTGCGCTGTCGATCATCGTGCAGACGATGGTGCGGCCGGGCCTGCTCGACTGGCGCGGCGTCGCCCGGGTGATGAGCGAGAAGCCCGCCGCGATCGTCGGCCTCGACGACCACGGCCGCCCGATCGCCGTCGGTGAACCGGCCAACCTCACGCTGATCGACCCCGACGCCGAGTGGACGGTGCACGGCGCCGAGCTGGCGAGCATCTCGAACAACACCCCGTTCGAGGACATGACGTTCCCGGCTCAGGTGTCAGCCACCGTGCTGCGTGGCCGGGTAACTGCCCGCGAGGGCAAGGCGGTCGGGATCTAGGGAGGCCAGGAACGTGGAAAGAACTCTGTGGGTACTGGGGTGTCTGGCCCTGTTCCTCCTGTGCCTGTGGCTGATGTACCGAGCGTGGCAGAAGAAGGCCGCGCGGCAGCAGGCACGCATCGGCGAGCTGCCGACGGTGCCCGCCGAGCTGGGCGCGCAACTACTGGAACCGACCACCGGCCTCTACCTGGGCAGCACCATCGCGCCCAGCTGGCAGGACCGGATCGCGGTCGGTGACCTGGGATTCCGGGCGACCGCCGAACTGACGCGGTTCGAACGCGGAATCCTGCTCGAACGCGACGGGGCGACGGTGATCTGGATTCCGCAGGAATCCGTGGTCGCCGTGCGGACCGAACGCGGACACGCGGGCAAAGTGATGACAGAGAATGGTGTGCTGGTAATTCGCTGGACACTGCCGACCGGAACCGAGATCGATACCGGATTCCGGGGCGACGACAAGACGGTGTACCCGGCATGGACCGCGGATGCGACCAGGGCGACGACGGGAGACGACGAATGACGAAGACAAAGGCAGCCCTCGTGCTGGAGGACGGCCGCGTGTTCCGCGGTACCGCCTTCGGCGCCGAGGGCCAGACCCTGGGCGAGGCGGTGTTCTGCACCGCGATGACCGGGTACCAGGAGACCCTGACCGATCCCAGCTACGACCGCCAGATCGTGGTGGCCACCGCCCCGCAGATCGGCAACACCGGCTGGAACGACGAGGACGACGAGTCGGGCAAGATCTGGGTCGCCGGCTACGCCGTGCGCGACCCCTCGACGATCTCCTCGAACTGGCGCGCCACCGGCACCCTGCAGGACCAGCTCGACAAGCAGAACGTGGTCGGCATCGCGGGCATCGACACCCGCGCGGTCGTGCGTCACCTGCGCACCCGCGGCTCGATGAAGGCGGGCATCTTCTCCGGCGCCGCCCTCGCCGACGACGCGGAACTGCTGGCTCGCGTGAACGGTCAGCCCTCGATGCTCGGCGCCGACCTGGCCGAAGAGGTCAGCACCGACGGCATGTACACGATCGAGCCGGTGGGCGACCACCGCTTCACCGTGGTCGCGGTCGACCTGGGCATCAAGACCAACACCCCGCGCATGTTCGCCGAGCGCGGCGTGCGCACCCACGTGGTGCCGTCGAACACCTCCCTCGACGACATCCTGGCGCTGAACCCCAACGGCGTGTTCCTCTCGAACGGCCCCGGCGACCCGGCCACCCAGACCGGCGCGATCGCGCTGACCCAGGGTGTGCTCGAGCGCGGAATCCCGCTGTTCGGCATCTGCTTCGGCAACCAGATCCTGGGTCGGGCCCTGGGCCGCCAGACCTACAAGATGAAGTTCGGCCACCGCGGCATCAACATCCCGGTGGTCGAAGCGGGCACCGGCCGCATCTCCATCACCGCGCAGAACCACGGCTTCGCCCTCGAGGGTGAGAAGGGCGAGGTGTTCGACACCCCCTTCGGCAAAGCCGAGGTCTCCCACATCTGCGCCAACGACGGCACCGTCGAGGGTGTGCGACTGATCGACGGTCGCGCCTTCTCGGTGCAGTACCACCCCGAGGCCGCCGCAGGCCCGCACGACGCCGCATACCTGTTCGACCGTTTCGCCGGTCTCATGGAAGGAGCCTGATGCCTCGCCGCGAGGATCTGAAGCACATCCTGGTGATCGGCTCTGGCCCGATCGTGATCGGCCAGGCGTGCGAATTCGACTACTCCGGTACCCAGGCGTGCCGGGTGCTGCGGTCCGAGGGACTGCGCGTATCGCTGGTGAACTCCAACCCGGCGACCATCATGACCGACCCCGAGTTCGCCGACTCCACCTACGTGGAGCCGATCACCCCCGAATTCGTCGAGAAGGTCATCGAGAAGGAGCGTCCCGACGCCATTCTCGCCACCCTGGGCGGCCAGACCGCCCTCAACACCGCGGTCGCGCTGCACGAGCGCGGGGTGCTGGAGAAGTACAACGTCGAGCTGATCGGCGCCGACTTCGACGCCATCCAGCGCGGTGAGGACCGGCAGAAGTTCAAGGACATCGTCGCCAAGGTCGGCGGCGAGAGTGCCCGCAGCCGGGTCTGTTACACCATGGACGAGGTCCGCGAGACCGTCGCCGACCTGGGTTTCCCGGTCGTCGTGCGCCCCTCGTTCACCATGGGCGGCCTCGGTTCGGGCATGGCCTACAACGACGAGGACCTCGACCGTATCGCCGGTGGCGGCCTCGCCGCCTCGCCGACCGCGAACGTCCTGATCGAGGAGTCCATCCTCGGCTGGAAGGAATTCGAGCTCGAGCTCATGCGCGACGGCCGCGACAACGTGGTCATCGTCTGCTCGATCGAGAACGTCGACCCGATGGGCGTGCACACCGGTGACTCGGTCACCGTCGCCCCGGCCATGACGCTCACCGACCGCGAGTACCAGAAGATGCGCGATCTGGGCATCGCGATCCTGCGCGAGGTCGGCGTCGACACCGGCGGCTGCAACATCCAGTTCGCGGTCGACCCGAAGGACGGTCGCCTGATCGTCATCGAGATGAACCCCCGCGTCTCGCGCTCCTCGGCGCTGGCGTCGAAGGCCACCGGCTTCCCGATCGCCAAGATCGCCGCCAAGCTGGCCATCGGCTACACCCTCGACGAGATCGTCAACGACATCACCGGCGAGACCCCGGCCTGCTTCGAGCCGACCCTGGACTACGTCGTCGTCAAGGCGCCGCGGTTCGCGTTCGAGAAGTTCCCCGGCGCCGACGCCACCCTGACCACCACCATGAAGTCGGTGGGCGAGGCGATGTCGATGGGCCGCAACTTCTCCGAAGCGCTGGGCAAGGTGTTGCGTTCGCTCGAGACCAAGGCCGCCAGCTTCTGGACCCTCGACGACGGACAGTGGGCCCCACAGGATCCCAGCGATCCGGCGTCGGTGCGCGACGCCATCGAGGCCATCCTCGCCGACCTGCGCGTGCCCACCGAAGGTCGCATCTACCAGGTCGAGCGGGCGTTGCGCTTCGGCGCGAGCATCGAGGAAGTCGCGCTGGCCTCCGGTGTCGACCCGTGGTTCGTCGCCGAGGTCGCCGGCCTGGTCGCGCTGCGCCAGGAAGTGCTCGACGCGCCGGTCCTGGACGAGGACCTGCTGCGCCGCGCCAAGCACTACGGCCTGTCGGACCGTCAGCTCGCCGCCCTGCGGCCCGAGCTCGCGGGCGAGTCGGGCGTGCGCTCGCTGCGCCACCGCCTGGGTGTGCGGCCGGTCTACAAGACCGTCGACACCTGCGCCGCCGAGTTCGAGGCCAAGACCCCGTACCACTACAGCTCCTACGAGCTGGATCCCGGCGCGGAGTCCGAGGTCGCGCCGCAGCGTGAGCGCGACAAGGTGATCATCCTGGGCTCGGGCCCCAACCGCATCGGCCAGGGCATCGAGTTCGACTACTCGTGTGTCCACGCGGCGCAGACCCTCTCGGCCGCGGGCTACGAGACCGTCATGGTCAACTGCAACCCCGAGACCGTCTCCACCGACTACGACACCGCCGATCGCCTCTACTTCGAGCCGCTCACCTTCGAGGACGTCCTCGAGGTGTACCACGCCGAAACCGAGTCGGGCACCGTCGCCGGTGTGATCGTGCAGCTCGGCGGACAGACCCCGCTGGGCCTGGCGCAACGGCTGACCGACGCGGGAGTGCCGGTCGTCGGCACCTCCGCGGCCGCGATCGACCTGGCCGAGGACCGCGGCGAGTTCGGTGACGTGCTCGTCGCCGCCGGGCTGCCCGCGCCCAAGTACGGCACCGCCACCACGGTCGAGCAGGCCAAGAAGATCGCCGCCGAGATCGGCTACCCGGTGCTGGTGCGCCCGTCCTACGTGCTGGGCGGTCGCGGTATGGAGATCGTCTACGACGAGACCTCCCTCGAGGGCTACATCTCCCGCGCGACCGAGCTCAACCCCGAGCACCCGGTGCTGGTCGACCGCTTCCTGGAAGACGCCATCGAGATCGACGTCGACGCTCTGTGCGACGGCGAGGAGGTCTACCTCGGCGGCGTCATGGAGCACATCGAGGAAGCCGGCATCCACTCCGGTGACTCCGCCTGCGCGCTGCCCCCGATCACCCTGGGCCGCAGCGACATCGAGGCCGTGCGCCGCTCGACCATCGCGCTGGCCAAGGGCATCGGCGTGAAGGGCCTGCTCAACGTGCAGTACGCCCTCAAGGACGACATCCTCTACGTGCTCGAGGCCAACCCGCGCGCGAGCCGCACGGTGCCGTTCGTCTCCAAGGCGACCGCGGTGCCGCTGGCGAAGGCCTGCGCGCGTGTCATGCTCGGCGCCACCATCGCCGAGCTGCGCAAGGAAGGCATGCTGCCGCCCGAGGGCGACGGCGGCCACGTGCCGCTGGACGCGCCGGTCGCGGTGAAGGAAGCCGTGCTGCCCTTCCACCGGTTCCGTCGCGCCGACGGCTCCGGCGTGGACTCGCTGCTGTCGCCGGAGATGAAGTCCACCGGCGAGGTCATGGGCATCGACGCCGACTTCGGCACCGCCTTCGCCAAGAGCCAGGCCGCCGCCTACGGCTCGCTGCCGACCGAGGGCACCGTGTTCGTCTCCGTCGCCAACCGCGACAAGCGCGCCATGGTGTTCCCGATCAAGCGCCTGCACGATCTGGGCTTCCGCATCCTCGCCACCGAGGGCACCGCGGAAACCCTGCGCCGCAACGGCATTCCGTGCGAGCAGGTGCGCAAGCACTCCGACCCGGAAGCCACCGACCCGGCGACCGGCATGCCGGAGGCCTCGATCGTCGAGCAGATCCGCGACGGCGAGATCGACATCGTGTTCAACACCCCCTACGGCAACTCGGGGCCCCGCGTGGACGGCTACGAGATCCGCACCGCCGCGGTGGGCGCGAACATCCCGTGCATCACCACCGTGCAGGGCGCGGCCGCGGCGGTGCAGGGCATCGAGGCGAGCATCAACGGCGGCATCGGCGTGCGCTCGCTGCAGCAGCTGCACTCGGTGCTGCGGGGCTGACATGCACAGCTTCGGTCACCGGTTGCAGCACGCCATGCGGGAATTCGGCCCGCTGTGCGTCGGCATCGACCCCCACCCCGGCCTGCTCCGGGCGTGGGGGCTCACCGAGGACGTCGACGGGCTCGAGGCGTTCGCCGAGATCTGCGTCGAGGCCTTCGACGGCCGCGTCGCCCTGGTCAAGCCGCAGGTCGCGTTCTTCGAGACCTACGGCTCGGGCGGTCTCGCGGTGCTCGAGCGGACCATCGAGGTGCTGCGGGCCTCGGGCACCCTGGTGCTGGCCGACGCCAAACGCGGCGACATCGGTTCCACCATGGACGCCTACGCGCACGCCTGGCTCGGTGACGGCCCGCTGGGCTCCGACGCCGTGACGGTCTCGCCGTATCTCGGGTTCGGGTCCCTGGACCCGGCGCTGAGTCTGGCGCAGGCCAACCATCGCGGCGTGTTCGTCCTCGCGGCGACGTCGAATCCCGAAGGCGCGCAACTGCAGCGGATCACCGCCGCGGACGGCCGCACGATCGCCCAGACCATGGTCGACGAGGCGGCGGCCCGCAACGCGGGCCACGGCTTCGGCTCGGTCGGCGTGGTCGTCGGCGCGACGCTCACCGAGGCGCCGGACCTGTCGGCACTCAACGGCCCCATCCTGATGCCCGGGGTCGGCGCGCAGGGCGGGGGAGCGGACTCCATCCGCGCCCTGGTCCCCGCGGCGAACCTGACGGCCGTGGTGCCCAATGTGTCGCGCGAAGTTCTCAACGCGGGCCCGTCGGTGACGGCGCTGTGCGACAAGATGACTCAGCTGCAGGAGGAGTTCGCCTTCCTGCAGGCCTGACGACAACGAGGGGCCGGGGTGGCGAAATGCTGCCCCGGCCTCGTCGTTTCCATCGCGTTCCGCGGTCAGGCGAGGCAGTAGGTCGCGGTGACCGTCGCGAACAGCGACAACGCGTCCGACGACGCCGCCGAGCCGAGGACCATCGTCAGCGAGCGGCCATCGGTCGACCGGAACGCATACGAGACGTATCCGAGCAGCTCACCGCCGTGCCCCCACAGCTCGTCACCGCACGGTGGGGCGAAACGCTGCAGGCCCAGACCGTAGTGGAAACCCATGCCCATCGGGACGGTCTCGCGCATCCGGTCCAGCGAGGCGGGGCTGATCAGCCGCCCGCCCAGCAACGCGGCGTAGAACGCATCGAGATCGGCTGTGGTGGAGAGCATTTCGCCTGCGGCCCAGTCCAGCGACGGGTTCATCTCGGTCACGTCCACACGGCCCGCGCCGTCGATGTCGCGATGTGCGGTGAGGGCGGGTGCGGGGAGGCGGGGGTCGTCGCCGGGCACGGTGGTGGCGGTCAACCGCAGGGGAGTGAGAACGCGGTTGCGGATCTCGTCGCCGTAGCGGTGGCCTGTCACGTGCTCGATGAGCAGGCCGAGCGCGATGTAGTTGGTGTTCGAGTACCGGAAGCGGGCGCCCGGCGCGAAATACGGGTCGTGGCGCACCGCGGTGGCGAGCAGATCGCGGGGCGCGTGACTGCGAAATCGATCGTCGCCGCGCCACCGGTTCGTCGACAGGCCGGGTTCCTTCATGTAGTCGTAGAGCCCGCTGGTGTGATTCATCAACTGCCGCACCGTGATCCGGTTTCCGTCGGGAATCGGGTCGGGTAGCTGTGCCGCGATCGAACCATCCAGGTCGACCTTGCCTTCGTCGACCAGTTGCAGCACCACGGTGGCGACGAAGGTCTTGGTGATGCTGCCGATCCGGAACCTGCTGTGTGGGTCGGGCGTGGACTGCCCGGTGCCGCCGTACTGCCACTCCCGTTGCCGTTCCCCCTCGGAGATCCGAAGCACGATGTCGGTATCGGTCCACCGCGCCGCGGCCTCGACCGTGTCCCCGACCACCCGCCAACGCGCCGTCACGAGGACGGTGGCGGCCACCAGCACGGCCGTCAGCACGGTGCCCAGAACGACCGCAGAGGCACGAAACAGTTTCTGTCGCATAGGGTTCGACGCTAGGGGCGCTCCGTGCCGCCAACGAGGGTGCAGGCCCCGGGACCGGGGTGCGGAAAACCCCACCCCTCGACTGCGGTCGCACCCCGCCGACCGGATGGTTGGCGCTACTGATCGCCGAGCGCCGCGTTCCTAGCGTCGAAAGCATGGAAACGACAGGCACTTCGACCGAACTGACCGGCATCGCGGGATGGGCGGTCCAGTTGATGGAACAGCTCGGCGGACTCGGCGCCGGCATCGCCATCGCACTCGAGAACCTCTTCCCCCCGCTGCCCAGCGAGGTGATCCTGCCGCTGGCGGGGTTCACGGCCGGCCGCGGCCGGTTCGGCCTCGCCGAGGTGCTGCTGTGGACGACGCTCGGTTCGGTCCTCGGCGCGCTGGCCCTCTACGGCCTCGGTGCCGCCCTGGGCCGCGACCGGGTGCGCCGCATCGTCGACCGGCTGCCCCTGCTGCGCCTGTCCGACCTGGACCGCACCGAGGACTGGTTCGCCCGCCACGGCGACAAGGCGGTGTTCTTCGGCCGCATGATCCCGATTTTCCGCAGCCTGATCTCGATCCCGGCCGGTGTCGAACGGATGCCGGTGGGGCGCTTCACCGTGCTGACCACCGCGGGCAGTCTGCTGTGGAACGCGGTCTTCGTGTTCGCGGGGTACTTTCTCGGGGAGAACTGGCACGTCGTGCAGACCTACGCCGGTGTGCTGCAGAAACTGGTCATCGCCGCGGTGCTCGTGGCCACGACGTGGTTGCTGGTCGGCCGTCTTCGTGACCGACGCGGCCGGATCGACGTCCGATGACGACGGCTACCGCACCGCCGATGTCGGGGCGGCGGGCCGAGACCGTCGTGTCGCCGCCGTTCGCCCCGTACGGTGCTGTGACCGTGCGGCGGTCATCGATGTGGCCGGGGCACGGGAGGATCGGGTGATGGGTTCTTCTCCGGCGCGATCATCGCGCGGCGCCGCGGCGATCGCGGGGTATCTGCTCGGCGTCGTCACCGCGCCGCTCGACCTGCTCGGTGTGCTGGCCGCGCCGGTCGCGATGCCGGTCACCGATCGGATCGTGGCGGTCGAGCGGTGGCGGGTGACGCGGCTGCTCGGTGTTCGCGCGACCGCTGCCCCCGGGGGCGCGCGGGCGGCCGGATACCTGGCGGTTCGCGCGGTGATCGGGTCGGTCGGGGCGGTGGTGCTCGCGCTGTGCGGTGCGGGCGTCGTGGTCGCGGCGGCCCTGGTGTACGGGGCGAGCACCGGCGCCGCGGTGGCGATCGTCGATGCCACCGCACCGGGGCAGATCACCTGGACGACGGTGGCGGTGGTCGTGCTGCCCGGCGCGGTGCTGTGTTTTCTCGGGGTGCAGGGGCTGGTCGGAGTGGTGCGGGCCGAGGCGTGGGCGCTGCGGCGCAGCGTGCGGCCGGGCTCGGGCGAGCTGGCCCAGCGAGTGGCGCAGCTGACCACGACCCGGGCCGAGGTGGTCGACATCATCGACGACGAGCGCCGCCGCATCGAACGCGACCTGCACGACGGCGTACAGCAGCGCGTGGTCGCCCTGTCCATCCTGCTCGGGCGGGTGGAGCGCGAATCCGACGGCGCCGCCAGGGCCGAGCTGCAGCGGCGCGCGATCACCGAGACCGGCCACATCCTCGACGAATTGCGTGAGGTGTCGTGGCGCATCTACCCGGCGATGCTCGCCCGCGACGGACTCCACGCCGCGCTCGAGGCCCTGGTCGATCGGACCCCGCTGCCGACCCGGCTCGACTACGCGCTCACCGAGCGTGCCCCGCACCGGGTCGAATCGGCCTGCTACTTCGCCGCCAGCGAGGCGATCACCAACGCGATCAAACACTCCGGGGCCGCGGCCGTCGCGGTCGGCGTCGAGCGCGACGGGCCGGTCGTGCGCCTGCGGGTGCGCGACGACGGCATCGGTGGCGCCGACCCCACCGGCCACGGGCTCGCGGGGATGGCGACCCGGGTCACCGCGATGGACGGCACGATGAGGGTGGACAGCCCGCCGGGCGGCCCGACGACCGTCACCGTGGAGGTTCCGTGCGAATAACCCTGGCCGAGGATTCCGCGCTGCTGCGCGAGAGCCTGGCCCAGCTGCTGACCGCCGAGGGCCACGAGATCGTGGACTCCGTCGGCACCGCGACCGAGCTGCTCGCCGCCGTGCGGGTCCGGCCGCCCGATCTGGTCATCGCCGATGTCCGGATGCCTCCCGATCACGTCGACGAGGGCATCAGAGCGGCACTGGAGATCCGCCGGGACCAGCCGGGTATCGCGGTCCTGGTGCTCTCGCAGTACGTCGAGCGCAGGCACGCCGCGGAATTCCTGACCGGCACGGGCGGCATCGGCTACCTGCTCAAGGACCGGGTCGCCGCGATCGGCGCGTTCCTGGACGCCGTCGAGCGGGTCGGCGCGGGCGGCACCGCCTTCGATCCGGAGGTGGTGCGTCAGTTGCTGCTGCGCAATCGCGCCGATGCGCCGCTGCACCGGCTGACCGAGCGTGAGCGCGCGGTGCTCGAGCTCATGGCGCAGGGCCTGAGCAATGCCGCGATCTGTCAGCAGCTGTTCGTCACTCGTAGCGCCGTCGAGAAGCACATCAACGCGATCTTCACCAAGCTGGACCTCCCCGCGGGCGAAGCGCACAACCGGCGCGTTCTCGCGATCCTGCAGCACCTGCGCGCGGGTGCGGTCGACGCCTAGCCGGTGCTCGTCGCGGTCAGGCGTGCGCCGCGGCGGGAATCCGGCCGCGCCACCAGCCCAGCGCGCCGACACCGAGCGGCACCAGCAGGGTGAGGAACCCCGACAGCGGCATGTACGCCAGCCCGGCGACGGTCGTGACGGCGAGGGCGGCGAGGACCGGCACCGGGACGAAACCGCGAGCGCGCTCCAGCTCGATCATGGCCAGGCCGAGTCCGATGCCGACCACACCGAACAGGGTGAACCAGAACGACAGTTCGGTGCCCTGATCGCCGGCCGCGAGCAACGCCACCCCCATGATCGTGTGCACGGTCGCGATGAACACCAGGGCGGCCCCAGCCAGCGGAAATCTAGTTCTTGAATTCATGTTCATAAACTGTGCCACTAGGCTGAGCCGGTGGCAAGACCCCGTCTCTTCACCGACGACCAGGTGCTCGACGCGGCCCGTGACCTGCTGGTCGATCCGGCGATCATCCGGCCCGCCATCGCCGCGATCGGCAAGGCCGCCGGCGTGCACACCGGGTCGATCTATGTGCGATTCGCCTCACGTGACGAACTGCTCGCCCGGCTCTGGCTGCGCTCGATCCGGCGTTTCCAAGAGGGCCTGCTCGACGCGCTCGCCGGGCCGTCGCCGCTGCTGGCCGCGGCGACCTACCTGCCCCGGTACTGCCGCGAGCACCCGACCGAGGCCAGGGCGATGAAGATGTTCCATCGCGACGAACTGCTCGCGGTCGGTCCCGACGAATTGCGGCACGAGATCGCCACGGTCAACGACGCCATGAATGCCGCCCTGCTGGCCGCGGTGGTCACCGAATTCGGCACCGCCGACGCCGAGACCACCGCCGTCGCGGAGGCCGCGGTGAAGGCGATTCCGTACGGCTTGGTGCGTGACTACATCGCCCGCGCGGCGCCGATTCCGGCGTGGATCGACGAGGTCACCGCGACCGCCACCGGCGCGGTTCTGGATCGTTTCCATTCCCGATCTTGACGACACACTGTGCGAAATCCTGCGACACGCGGGGATTTTCCGGAAACCCGCTGGTCGCGCGCCACCGGGTTTGCGGGGCCTGTGACCGCCACGGGCGCAACCGAATGGCTAACATCGCCCATATCGGCATAACCGCAGGTGGGGATGCATTTTGTGAATTCGGCGGTACGATCGGGGCGGAAGAATCGCCGGTCACCGCATCGGGCCCGCGCGCCCCATACGGCATGCGTAATCCGGCCCTGACCTGGGGGTCGGGTTCGCAATCGGCGGGCGTCGTGGGTACGGTCGCACAGACCGTCCGGGTAACCGGCGGTAGATCTAGCAATGAACGATGAGACGGAGGAACCGTGGCCCTTCCCCAGCTGACTGACGAGCAGCGCGCCGCTGCTTTGGAGAAGGCGGCTGCCGCTCGCCGTGCTCGGGCGGAGCTCAAGGAGCGCCTGAAGCGTGGCGGTACCAACCTGAAGCAGGTCCTCACCGACGCCGAATCCGATGAGATTCTCGGCAAGATGAAGGTCTCTGCGCTGCTCGAGGCTCTGCCGAAGGTGGGCAAGGTCAAGGCTGCCGAGATCATGACCGAGCTGGAGATCGCCCCCACCCGGCGGCTCCGTGGCCTGGGCGACCGTCAGCGCAAGGCGCTGCTGGCTCGCTTCGACTTCGACGCCTGATTCAGGTGGTCGAACACACGCGGAAGGGTCGGCTGGTTGTACTGGTCGGCCCCTCGGCCGTGGGTAAGTCCACGGTCGTGCGGTGCGTGCGGGAACGCCTGCCCGAACTGGTTTTCAGCGTGTCGGCGACGACCCGGGCCCCCCGGCCCGGGGAAGTCGACGGCCGGGACTACCGTTTCGTTTCCCGAGCCGAGTTCGACGCCATGATCGAGGCGGACGAACTGCTCGAATGGGCAGACATCCACGGGGGGTTGCAGCGCTCGGGCACCCCCGCGGCCCCGGTGCGCGAAGCGCTGGAGGCCGGACATCACGTCCTGCTCGAGGTCGATCTGGCCGGTGCGCGATCGGTTCGGCAGGCGATGCCCGAAGCACTGCTGGTGTTTCTCGCACCGCCGAGCTGGGAAGAACTGGTCTCGCGCCTGCGGTCACGCGGCACCGAGACGCCCGAGGTGATCGAGCGCAGACTCGAGACCGCCCGGGTCGAATTGGCGGCCTGTGACGAGTTCGACACGGTCATCGTGAACAGCGAGGTGACGACTGCCTGCGAGCAGTTGGTATCGTTATTCGTTAGCACAAATTCGAGTTCTTGACCCACTAACCCCGCAGGAGCCTCCCCTAGTGAGTACGGACACCGCAGCCGCGCCCGCGTACGACACCCCGATCGGCCTCACCAACCCGCCGATCGACGAGCTGCTCGAGCGCACGTCGTCCAAGTACGCCCTGGTGATCTACGCGGCCAAGCGCGCGCGTCAGATCAACGACTACTACAACCAGCTCGGTGACGGCATCCTCGAGTACGTCGGCCCGCTCGTCGAGCCCGGCCTGCAGGAGAAGCCGCTGTCGGTCGCCATGCGTGAAATCCACTCCGACCTGCTCGAGCACACCGAGGGCGAGTGACAATCTCTTTTCCGGAGGCGTAGAGACCATGCGGATCGTCGTCGGGGTCGGCGGGGGCATCGCCGCCTACAAGGCGTGTGCCCTCGTTCGCCGGTTCACCGAGACCGGCCATCAGGTGCGGGTCATCCCCACCGAGTCGGCCCTGCAGTTCGTCGGTAAGGCGACCTTCGAGGCACTGTCCGGCCAACCGGTGCACACCGGTGTGTTCGCCGATGTGCCCGAGGTGCCGCATGTCCGGATCGGCCAGGAGGCCGATCTCGTCGTCATCGCCCCCGCCACCGCGGATCTGATGGCGCGCGCCGCACAGGGGCGCGCCGACGATCTGCTCACCGCCACCTTGCTGACGGCTCGATGTCCGGTGCTGTTCGCGCCCGCGATGCACACCGAGATGTGGGAGCATCCGGCGACGGTGGCCAATGTCGCGACGCTGCGAGCGCACGGCGCCAATGTCATGGAACCCGCGTCGGGCCGGCTCACCGGCACCGACACCGGTCCGGGCAGGCTGCCCGAGCCGGAGGAGATCTTCGGCCTGGCCTCGCTGCTGCTCGAACGCCCCGACGCGCTGCCCCGCGACCTGACCGGTCGCCGCGTGGTGATCACCGCCGGTGGCACCAGGGAACCGCTCGATCCCGTGCGTTTCCTCGGCAATCGCAGCTCGGGCAAGCAGGGCTACGCCCTGGCCCGGGTCGCCGCCCAGCGTGGCGCCCAGGTGACGCTGATCGCGGGCAACACCATCGAGCTCGCGCCGCCCGCCGCCGTGGACCTGGTCCACATCACCACCGCCGACCAGCTCAAGACCGCGGTCGACAAGCACGCGCTGGGCGCGGACGCGGTGATCATGGCGGCCGCGGTCGCCGATTTCCGTCCGACCCATGTGGCCGCTGCGAAGATCAAGAAGGGCGCAGACGAGCCCGACGTGATCCCGCTGACCAAGAACGAGGACATCCTCGCCGGCTTGGTCGACGCCCGCACCGACGGCAGGCTCGCCGGCACCGCGATCGTCGGCTTCGCCGCCGAGACCGGGGACGACAACGGTGACGTGCTCACCCACGCGCGCGCCAAACTGGCCCGTAAAGGCTGCGATCTGCTCGTGGTCAACGCGGTCGGGGAGGGCAAGGCGTTCGAGGTGGACACCAACGACGGCTGGTTGCTCGGCGCCGACGGCACCGAACAGGCCCTCGATCACGGGTCCAAGGCGCTGCTGGCCAGCCGGGTGCTCGACGCGCTCGTCCCGCTCCTGCGCTGACCGGGTACGGTCGCCGATAGCTTCGCGAGATCTGTTGCGCTGCAAGGATCGTCGCGCAGTGTACGGCGTGTGGACGCCGTCCGTGGGCGCCTTCGCCGGTTCGGTGAACAGTCCGGGACAGTCTGTGTGCACTGCGCCACCTCGTCGGTGGTTTGGAATAGTCTGAGAAGAAGGGTTGTGCGGTAGCACCGAGAAGTTACCGTCACAAGCCGACACGAGTAACCCGTTGAGGGAGAGGGAATAACTGTGCGTACGACAGGTAGTCGGCTATTCACCAGTGAGTCCGTGACCGAGGGGCATCCGGACAAGATCTGTGACGCGATCAGCGATTCCATCCTCGACGCGCTGCTCGCGGCGGACCCGCGCAGCCGGGTCGCGGTGGAGACCCTGGTGACCACGGGTCAGGTGCATGTCGCGGGCGAGGTCACCACCTCCGCCTACGCCGACATCCCGCGGATCGTCCGCGAGAAGGTCCTCGAGATCGGATACGACTCCTCCGCAAAGGGTTTCGACGGAAACTCCTGTGGTGTGAACATCGCGATCGGTGCCCAGTCGCCCGACATCGCGCAGGGTGTCGACACCTCGCACGAGGCGCGTGTCGGCGGTTCCGACGACGAGATCGAACGGCAGGGCGCCGGTGACCAGGGCCTGATGTTCGGCTACGCCACCACCGACACCCCCGAGCTGATGCCGCTGCCGATCGCGCTCGCGCACCGGCTCTCGCGCAAGCTCACCGAGGTCCGCAAGTCCGGCGTGCTGCCGTACCTGCGTCCCGACGGCAAGACCCAGGTCACCATCGAATACGACGGTGACAAGCCGGTCCGGCTGGACACCGTGGTCATCTCGACCCAGCACGCGGCCGACATCGACCTGGACAACCTGCTGGCCCCCGACATCCGGTCGAAGGTCGTCGACGCCGTCATCGGCGATCTGAACCTGCCGACCCTGGACACCTCCGACATCCGCCTGCTGGTCAACCCGACCGGCAAGTTCGTGCTCGGTGGCCCGATGGGTGACGCGGGCCTGACCGGCCGCAAGATCATCGTCGACACCTACGGCGGCATGGCCCGCCACGGTGGTGGCGCGTTCTCCGGCAAGGACCCGTCGAAGGTCGACCGCTCGGCCGCCTACGCCATGCGCTGGGTCGCCAAGAACGTCGTGGCCGCCGAGCTGGCGGAGCGCGTCGAGGTGCAGGTCGCGTACGCGATCGGCAAGTCGGCGCCGGTCGGCCTGTTCGTCGAGACCTTCGGCACCGAGAAGGTCGATCCGGCCCGCATTTCCGCCGCCATCTCGGAGGTCTTCGACCTGCGTCCGGGCGCGATCATCCGCGACCTGGACCTGCTGCGCCCGATCTACGCGCCGACCGCGGCCTACGGTCACTTCGGCCGCACCGACGTCGATCTGCCCTGGGAGCACACGGACCGCGCCGACAAGCTGCGCGCGGCCGTCGGCCTGTAAGACCCACCGCCCGCGTGGCAGCGGACGACACGACGACAGCAGCGGGACACCCGATCGCTCGGGTGCTCCCGCTGCTGTCGCCTGCGCACCTGGACCGCGACTTCGACTATCTGGTCCCCCCGGAACTGGACGAGATCGCGCAGCCGGGGGTTCGGGTCCGAGTCCGGTTCGCCGGCCGCCTCGTCGACGGGTACCTGCTCGAACGTCTCCCGCACAGCGAGCACACCGGCAAGA
This sequence comes from Nocardia sp. No.11, assembly GCF_038752175.1. Lineage (NCBI taxonomy): Bacteria > Bacillati > Actinomycetota > Actinomycetes > Mycobacteriales > Nocardiaceae > Nocardia > Nocardia sp. No.11. The sequence continues at coordinate 28,202 of NZ_JBCGFB010000062.1, forward strand.
TGGTGAAGCTCGAACGCGTCGTCTCCCCGGAGCGCGTCCTCACCCCGGAGATCCTGCGGCTGGCCACCGCCGTCGCCGCCCGGTACGCGGGCACCCGCGCCGATGTCCTGCGCCTGGCCATCCCGCCCCGCCACGCCCGTACCGAGACCGGCGGAACCAAGAAGTCCACTGCCGCAACAGAATCCGCGCTCGACGAAGCGGAACCGGCTGCTGCTGAAGCCGATTCGCCGGCGGACGGCCCGTCGTCACCAGCGGCGGGTCCGGGTGATTGCGTCGAAAAGGATTCGCCCGCAGCGGTTCCGGACGCGGTGGCGAGCGATCCTGTCGATACCACCGCGTGGAACAGGTACCAGCACGGCGGCGCCTTCGTGGCCGCGCTGAGTGCCGGACGCGCACCCCGGGCGGCCTGGCAGGCGCTGCCCGGGGAGGACTGGGCGGCGCGGCTGGCCGAGCTCGCCGCGACCGTGGTCGCGAGCGGTCGCAGTGCCGTGCTGATGGTGCCGGATCAGCGCGACCTGGATCGGCTGCTCGCCGAATGCGTTCGGCTGGTGGGGGATTCGGCCGTCGGGCTGTCGGCCGGGTTGGGGCCCGCCGCGCGGTATCGGCGGTGGCTGGCGGTGCTGCGCGGACAGGCGCGCGTCGTCGTCGGTACCCGCGCGGCCGTCTTCGCGCCCGCGCGTGATCTCGGACTGATCGCCCTCTGGGACGACGGTGACGACACCTACGCCGAGCCGCGGGCACCGTATCCGCATGCCAGGGAAGTGGCGATGCTGCGCGCCCACGAGACCGGCGCCGCCTTCGTCGCGGCCGGTTTCGCCAGGACCGCGGAGATCCAGGCCGTCGTCGAGTCCGGCTGGGCGCGAGACCTGCTCGCCGAACGCCAGGTGCTGCGCGAGGTGATGCCCCGGATCAGCGCGCCCGGCGACACCGACTTCGCGCTGGAACGCGACGCGCTGGCGCGGGCGGTCCGTATGCCCGGTGTCGCGTTCGCCGCCGCCCGCGCGGCGATCAAGGAGAACGCCGCGGTCCTGGTCCAGGTGCCCCGGCGCGGCTATGTCCCCTCGCTGGCCTGCGCGAAGTGCCGGACCCCCGCGCGCTGCAGGCACTGCAACGGGCCGTTGGCGTTGCCACAGTCGAGCACGGGTGAAGCCGCGAGCCCGCAGTGCCGCTGGTGCGGCATCACCGAGGCCGCCTTCCGCTGCCAGGCGTGCGGTGCGCGCGCACTGCGCGCGATGGTCATCGGCGCCGCCCGCACGGCCGAAGAACTCGGCCGCGCCTTCCCCGGTGTCCCGATCCGTGGCTCGGGTGGCGGGGAAGTGCTCGACAGCGTCGAACCGGGTGCGCAGGTCGTGGTCGCGACCGTCGGCGCGGAACCGCTGGTGCGGGGCGGCTACGGGGTCGCGCTGCTGCTGGACGGCTGGGCCCTGCTGGGACGGGCCGACCTGCGCGCGACCGAGGACACCTTGCGTCGGTGGATGGGCGCCGCCGCGCTGGTCCGCCCGCGCGGGCAGGTGATCGTGATGGCCGAGCCGTCGCTGCCCACCGTGCAGGCGCTCGTGCGCTGGGACCCGGTCCATCACGCCGCCGCCGAGCTGGCGGCGCGCGCCGAGGTCGGCTTCCCGCCCGCGGTGCGGCTGGCGGCGATCGACGGCACCACCGCCGCCATCGCCGAATTGCTCGAGGCCACCCAGCTGCCGGACCGGGTCGACATCCTCGGACCGGTGCCGCTGCCGCCGACGGCCCGCAAACCCTTCTCCGGCTCCGACCAACCGGCCGAGGTCGAGCGCATGCTGCTGCGGGTGGGCCGGACCGAGGGCGGTCCCCTCGCCCGGGCGCTGACGGCGGCTCAGGCGGTGCGCAGCTCGCATCGGTCCGACGCGCCGTTGCGGGTGCAGATCGACCCGGTCGACATCGGCTGACGGTCGGGTCGGAGGCGCCCGGCGACAGCGGTCGGCCTGGTCGTCGCGCGCCTGCCGCAGTGGTGGTCCCGAACCCTGTCCTACCATGACCTCGGGTGAGCAGAGAGGATCGTGGTGGAGTTCTTCACGACACGCGACGGGACGTACGTGGCGAACGATCTGGCGGTGAGCCGCTGGTCGCCGAATCAGCTGCACGGCGTCGCGGTGTGCGGCCTGCTCGCGCTGGAGGCCGAGAAGCACAGTCCGGGAACGGGATTCGTCCCGGCGCGGCTCTCGGTCGACCTGTTCCAGCAGGTCACCCGGGACCCGATCACGCTGCACAGCGCGGTGGTGCGGGCGGGCAATCGCATCAAGGTCGTCGATTCCTGGCTCGTCCAGCAGGACCAGACGCGGGCCAGGGCGACAGTGACCTTCCTGGCCGCCGCCGACGACCCGCCGGGAACGGTCTGGCAACCGCCACGGACGCTGCCGGTCCCGACGGAACGACGCGACGATCCGCGGGGTGCCCTTCCACTGTTCAAGTCCGGTGACGGCGACTGGATCACCGACTTCGGCGCGGCGCGTGACGCCGAGCGCAAGGTCACCTGGCAGAACCTGCCGCCGCTGGTGGCCGGGGAACCGTTCACCCCGTTCCAGCGGGCCGCCGCCACCGGCGACCTCACCAACCTCGTCTGCCACTGGGGTTCGCGCGGGGTCGGCTACATCAACGCCGACATGACGCTCACCCTGTCCCGCCTGCCGGTGGGCCCGGAACTCGGCATGCAGGCCCTCGACCACGTCGGCAACGCCGGTGTCGCGGTGAGTACCGCGACGATGTACGACCGCGAAGGCCCGCTCGGCACCTGCGTGATCACCGCCGTGGCCAACGACCGGCGCCGGTCGGCCCCCGCGCACCGTGGCGAACCGGTGCCCGCGACCGCCGAGGGCTGAGACCGGCACCGATGAATTCGGGGTGCCCGCGTCGTCTGCACTGACGACGGCGCACGCCCGCGTCCCCGAACCGTGCCTGGAGGCCCCGTGGCGACACCTCTCTCCCGCGACGAGCTGTGGGCGATGACCCACGCCGAACGGGCGGCCCTCGCCGACGATCTCGCCGGTCTGGACGACGCGCAGTGGGCCCGGCCGTCGCTGTGTGGGACCTGGGTGGTCGAGGAGGTCGTCGCCCACCTCACCGCCGCGGCGAGCATCGGGCGACTGCGCTGGCTGGCCAGTGCGCTCGGCGCCCGCTTCGACTTCGATCTGCACAATGCCCGGCGGCTGGCCGAGCACCGCGGGGCCACACCCGCCGAGACGCTCGCCCGGTTCCGATCGATCGCCACCAGCACGACCGCGGCGTCCGGGCACACCGCGGCCTGGCTCGGCGAGGTCGTCGTGCACGGTCAGGACATCCGGCGTCCGCTCGGGCTGCCCACCACCCCGACGACGGCCGCCGCCACCGCGGTCGCCGACTTCTACGCGAGCCGCGATTTCACCGTGCCCAGCCGGACCACCATCGCCGGCCTGCGCCTGGACGCCACCGACGGGCCCTTCGCCACGGGCGCCGGGCCGCTGGTCACCGGTCCGACGATCGCGCTGGTGATGGTCATGGCGGGCCGCAGCACCTACGCCGACGACCTCACAGGGCCCGGCCTGCCGACGCTGCGAGCCCGCCTGGCCGAGAAGCCCTGAGCGGGCCTGGACCCTGCTCAGAGATACAGCGCGCGCTGCCGCAGCACCCACTGCGCGTACGAGGTCGCCGGGCGACCGAGCACCCGCTCGATATCGCCGCTGACCTCCCGCTCGGCCGTGGTCGGCGTGCCCAGGATGGTCAGCGTGTGGTCGGCGACCGCCTCCGGCATGAAGCGCAGCATGTTCGCCTTCGCCTGCGCGGCGTCGAGTTCGACGAAGCTGATCGGCTCGTCGACGGCCGCGGCGATCGCGGCCGCTTGCTCTCGCGGGGTCACGAGCGCCGGACCGGTCAGCGTGTAGGCGCGTCCGGCATGCCCATCGGCGCGCAGGGCGACGGCGGCGACCGCGGCGATGTCGCCCGGGTCGACCGCGGGCAGGCCGACGTCGCCGAACGGCGCGGCGACAGTGCGCGCGGTGCGCACCGGCTCGATCCAGGCATAGGTGTTGGAGAAGAACGCGCCCGGCCGCAGCACGGTCCAGGCGAGGTCGGACTCCGCCAGCGCCCGCTCGAACGCGATGGTGCGCGCGTAGCCGGCGGAGTCGGGCCGGGTCACCGCGCCTTGCGAGGACACGAACACCACCCGGCCGATACCGGCCGCGGACGCGGCCTTCAGCAGCTGAGCGGGCTCGGGCCCGGTCATCAGCTGCTCGCCGGTGATCAGCAGGAACAGTGCGTCCGCGCCCTGGAGCGCGGGGGAGAGGCTGTCGAGGTCGCCCAGGTCGGCCACGACGTGCTCCACCCCCGCGGGCAGGTCGACGGGCGCGGCGCCACGCGACACGGCCCTGACCCGCTCACCCGCCTCGGCGAGCAGGCCGACGAGCGTGCGGCCGATATTGCCGGTGGCACCGGTGACGACGATCATGAGAACTCCTTGAGTTAGTTGGCTGACTAACTCACCGTAGCAACGATCGACGGGGCTGTCTATAGTTAGTTGCATGACTGACTCAGTGGCGCAGGGGCGGCCGAAGATCGGGAAGCGGGAGCGGCTCGTGGCGGCGGCCGCGCGGGTCTTCTACGAGCAGGGCGTCGAGAAGACGACCATCGCCGACATCGCCGCCGCGGCCGACGTGCCGGTCGGCAACGTCTACTACTACTTCAAGACCAAGGATCAGTTCGTCCAGGCCGTCATCGACACGCACGCGGGGGTGCTGGCGGAGATCGTCGCCGGGATCGAGCCGCTGCCCGGCCCGGCCGAGCGTTTGAAGGCGATGGTCGCGAGCTGGGTGGAGCAGCGCGATCTCGCCGCGCGCTACGGCTGCCCGACCGGCTCGCTGGCCGCCGAACTCGACAAGCGTCCCGATGCCTTCGGCGGCGAACCGGCACGGCTGATGAGCCTGCTCATCGACTGGGCCCGGGGGCAGTTCGCCGAACTCGGCAGGCCCGACGCCGCCGAACTCGCCGTCGCCTTCGTCGCGGCATATCAGGGAATCTCCTTGCTCGCCAACACCTTCCGCGACCCCGGCCTGATGGTGACCGAGGGTGCGCGGTTGGCGCGCTGGATCGACGAGCTGGCCGGGCGGGGCTGAGCTCACCCGGCGGGCTGCCAACCCGAGCACAGCAGATCGATCGTGGTGATCCGGTCCTGAGCGGTCGTCAGGAACGCCCGCTGCTCGGCGATCCTGGCCGCGCCGGGATCGTGAGTCGGCCGCATCCGGACCAGCCAGTGCAGGGCGAGCTTGTCGCCGCGGCGTTCGTGACCGGCGTCGACGACGGCGAAGTCGTCCGGTCCGCCGAACCAGCCGCGGAACCGGTCGATAGTCGCGGCCGGGCCCAGCGCGTCGAACGGGCCGGGCGGGATGAGGCCGCGCAGGCGCACTTCGGGAGCGAGGCAGGCGGTCATGGCGGTGAAGTCGCGCCGGATCAGTGCGGCGAGAAACGCGTCGGCGACCGGGGATTCGGTCGACTTCGGGGGGAGGGTGGACGTGGTCATATCGGAAGTGTCGGCTCCGCGGGGCGGCCGGACATCGGGCGATCACCCGATCTTCGCGCGCTGATCCTCGTCCGGCAGCAGACCGTGGCGCATCGCGAACACCGCGGCCGAGCCACGGCTGTGCACCCCGATCTTGGTGTAGATGTGCTCGATGTGGCTGCCCGCGGTGAGCCCCGCGACCTGGGCCCGCTTGCGTGGCCTGCGGCCCTCGGCGGCGGCCGGCACCGCCGCGACGGCGTCACCGTCGAGCCGCCCGCTGTCACCTCGGCGCGCAGGATCC
>NZ_JBCGFB010000063.1:0-33209 GCF_038752175.1 Nocardia sp. No.11
GTCGCGATGAGCGAATTGCCGCCCAGATCGAAGAAGTCGTCGTCGGCGCCGACCAGGTCGAGGCCGAGCACCTCCGCGACCACCCCGGCCACCAGCTGCTCCGACGGCGTCGCCGGTGCGCGGAAGGCGCGCGCGAGGAGTTCGGGAGCGGGCAGTGCCCGCCGATCGAGCTTGCCGGACGCGTTCACCGGCAGCGTGTCGAGTACCACGAAGGCGCTCGGCACCATGTAGGCCGGAAGTGCCTGCCGCAGAGCGGCTTTCACCGGCTCCAGGTCGATCGCGCGACCACCCGGCCGGTCGCGGTTCGCCGCCGCGTCCGAGCGGTCCGCATCGAGGCCCGGCCCAGTCGGCGCTTCCGCCGCGGTCGCGGCGCCGGCGGCGAGTGTCTCGCCGGACGGGGCGTGGCATGCGCCTTCCGTGCTCGCGGGGACGAGGTAGGCGGTGAGATAGTCGCCGGTGCCGTCGTCGCGGACGGTGACGACGGCACGGTCGACGGCGTCGAGGCCGGACAGGACGGCTTCGATCTCGCCGAGTTCGATGCGCAGGCCGCGCAGTTTCACCTGGAAGTCGGTACGGCCCAGGTATTCCAGTTCGCCGCCGCGGGTGCGCACGACGAGGTCGCCGGTGCGGTACATACGCTCCCCCGGCATCCCGTACGGATCGGCGACGAAGCGGTCCGCCGTCAGATCGGGGCGGGCCAGATAGCCGCGGGCCAGCTGGACCCCGGCCAGGTACAGCTCGCCGGGGGTGCCGACGGGCACGGGCCGCAGGCGGGCGTCGAGCACGTGCAGCGCGGTGTTGGCGACGGGGGCGCCGATCGGCACGGTGACGGTGTCGGCGTCGGTGACCTCGTGGAAGGTGACGTCGACGGCGGCCTCGGTCGGCCCGTACAGATTGTGCACGGCCACCCCGGGCAGCAGTGCGCGCAGCCGCTGGGCGTCGGCGGCGGGCAGCGCCTCACCGGAGGCGAACACCTGGCGCAGCGACACACAGTCGGCGGCCCGGGGTTCGGCGAGGAACGCCGCCAGCATCGAGGGCACGAAGTGCGCGACATCGACGCCGGCGCGGGTGATCAGCTCCGCCAGGTAGGCGGGATCGCGGTGCCCGTCGGGACGGGCGATCACCAGGGTGGCGCCGACCTGCAAGGGCCAGAACAACTCCCATACCGACACGTCGAAGGTGATCGGCGTCTTCTGCAGCACGACGCCGTTCGCGTCGAGCCGGTACGCGTCCTGCATCCAGACCAGGCGGTTGACGATCGCGGTGTGGCTGACCGCCACGCCCTTGGGCTTGCCGGTCGAGCCCGAGGTGAACAGCACGTACGCCAGATCGGCCGCGCGCAGCGGCCGGATCCGGTCGGCGTCGGTGACCGGATCGGCGGCGAACCCGGACAGGTCCAGGTCCGCGGGATCGACGGTGCGGGTGCCGGTCTCGGGGAACCCCGCGCCGGCGAGCACGCACACCGGGGCCGCGGTCGCCAGCACGTCGGCGATCCGGTCGGCCGGGTGGTCGGGGTCCAGCGGCAGGTAGGCCGCGCCCGCCGCCTGCACGGCGTAGATCGCGACGAGCAGGTCGATGCCGCGGCGCAGGCCCACCCCGACGACGGCGCCGGGACCCACGCCCTGGCCGATCAGGAATCGCGCCGTGCGGGCGACGCGAACGGCGAACTCGCCGTAGATGATCCGCTGACCTTCGAAGTCGAGGGCGACGGCCTCGGGTGTGCGCGCGGCTTGCGCGGCGAACATCGAGACGAGCGTCGCCGCGGTGTCCAGCGGCGCGGCGGTGTCGTTCCACGCCGCGAGCTGGGCGGTCTCGGCAGGATCGAGCAGGTCGATCTCCCCGACCGGGCGCGCCTCGTCGGCGACCACCGCGGCCAGGACGCGGACGAAGCGCTCGCCGAAGGCCACGACGGTGTCGGCGTCGAACAGGTCGGTGGCGTAGCGCAGCCAGCCACGCAGGCCGGGTTCCCCGGCGGCGCCGGTGATCTCGTCGAGCGCCAGCGACAGGTCGAACTGGGTGGTCGCGGCGGGCAGCGCGAACTCGTCGATCCGCAGACCGGGCAGCTCGATGCTGGTGTCGTCGCGGTGCTCGAACGCCAGCATCACCTGCACGATCGGCGAATACGCGGTCGAGCGGGCCGGATTCAGCTCCTCGACCAGCCGCTCGAACGGCAGCTCGGCATGGGCGAAAGCGCGCAGATCGGCCTCGCGCACGTGCGCGAGCACGTCGGCGAATCCGGCGCCCGCGTCGACCGTGGTCCGCAGCACCAGGGTGTTGACGAACATGCCGACCAGATCGTCGAGCGCGGCATCGGCCCGGCCCGCGACCGGCGTTCCGACCACGATGTCGGCTCCGGCCCCCTGCCGCGACAGCAGTACGGCGAAGGCCGCGTGCACCACCATGAAGGTGGAGACGCCGTGGCGGCGGGCCAGCTCCTCGATCCCGGCCAGCACGTCGGCGGGCACGTCGAACCCGACGGCCCCACCCGCACCCGTGCGCACCGCGGGCCGCGGCCGATCGGTGGCGAGTTCCAGCGCCGGGGCGAGCCCGGCCAATTCCTCGCGCCAGTGCCGCAGCTGCCGGGCCAGCCGCGACGCCGGGTCGGCGGCATCGCCGAGCACCGCGTGCTGCCACAGCGTGAAGTCGGGATACTGCACCGGCAGCGGCTCCCACGCCGGCGCCTGCCCCGCACTGCGCGCGGCGTACGCGGTGAGCAGATCCCGGGCCAGCGGCGTGGTCGACACCCCGTCGGCGGCGATGTGATGCACCGCGAGCACCAGCACGTGCTCGACCTCGCTCGGCGTGGACGCCGCATCGCCGCGCAGGGCGGCTTCGGCCACCCCACCGGCGAGGGCGGCACCTTGGCGCGCGGCGGCGACGGAGGACCCGTTCCGACCGGCGGGGATCGACTGCAGCAGCGCGGCGCGGACCGGCGGCTGAGTCGTCAGGTCGTAGCCCGCCCCGACGATCTCGCGGACGGCCTCGGCCAGGTCCGCTTCGGCGATCTCACCGACGACGGCGGGCGGCAGCACCCGGTCCACCGCGAGGACGACCTGGGTGGGTCCCTCGGCGTCTTCGGGGAATACCGTCCGCAGCGACTCGTGCCGCGCGAGCACATCGCCCAGCGCCGCCCACAGCGCGTCGGTGTCCAGCGCGCCGGTCAGGCGCAGCGCGATCGGCAGGGTGTAGACGGCCGAGTCGGGGTCGATGCGGTTGAGCAGCCACAGGCGGGTCTGGGCCAGCGACAACGGGATCCGGGCCGGGCGCGGGTCCACCACGGTCAGCGCGGGCAGCCGCTCGCCGTGGGTGGCGGCACGGGCGGCCAGGCCGGCGACGGTCGGGGCGTCGAACACATCGCGCACGTCGAGCGCGCTGCCCAGCGCCGCGTTGGCGCGGGCGACGAGCCGCATGGCGAGCAGGGAGTTGCCGCCGATGTCGAAGAAGTCGTCGTCGGCGCCGACGCGGGGCAGCCCGAGCAGCTCACCGACCACGGCAGCGAGCGCGGTCTGCGCGCCCGGTCGCGGCGCCACGTACGCGGTGGTCACCGACAGGTCGGCGGCCGGCAGCGCGGCGCGGTCCAATTTGCCCGCGGAGTTGAGTGGGACGGTGTCGAGCACCACCAGGTGGGCGGGCACCATGTACGCGGGCACCCGGCTCGCGACGTGCGCGCGCACCACGGCGGGGTCGACGGCACCGGCGACGTAGGCGACCAGGCACTGCCGCCCGGCGTCGTCGGTCGCGGGCAGCACGGTCGCGTGGGTGACGCCGGGAGCGTCGCCGAGGGCGGCCTCGATCTCGCCCAGCTCGATCCGCAGACCACGGATCTTGACCTGGAAGTCGTTGCGGCCCAGGTACACCAGCGCACCGGCGCGATCGCGGCGCACCAGATCACCGGTCCGGTACATGCGTGCGCCGTCGGGGCCGTACGGGTCGGCGACGAAGCGGTCGGCGGTCAGGTCGGGCCTGCCCAGGTAGCCGCGGGCGAGCTGGTCGCCCGCCAGGTACAGCTCACCGGCGACCCCGGCGGGCACCGGATGCAGCCGCTCGTCGAGCACGTAGGCGCGCACGTTCCAGCTCGGCCTGCCGATCGGCAGCTCGGTCTGCTCGACCGGCGCGGTGATGTGCTGGAAGGTGCTGGTGATCGTCACCTCGGTCGGGCCGTAGGTGTTGTGCAGTTCGGCGGGCAGGGTGGCGAGCACGGTGGCCGCCAGCGCGGCGGGCAGTTCCTCGCCGCCCAGATGCAGCATCCGCAGTCCGCGCAGGTCCTCGGCCAGCCCTTCGGCGAGCATCGCGGCCAGCACCGACGGCACGAACTCGGCGATGGTGACGCCCTGTTCACGCACCACCCGCGCCTGGTAGGCGAGGTCGAGGTGGCCGCCGGGCCGCAGCAGGACCAGGGTGGCGCCGAGCAGCGCCGGGCACAGCAGCTCCCACAGCGAGACGTCGAAGGTCAGCGGCGCGCGCTGCAGCAGCCGGTCGGCCGCGGTCAGGTCGTATTCGCCACGCAGCCAGCACAGTTCGTTGACCACGGCCCGATGCGAGACCAGCACGCCCTTGGGCAGACCGGTGGAGCCGGAGGTGAACAGCACGTAGGCGGGGTGCTCGGGATGCAGCGGGGCGAGGCGTTCGGCATCGGTGACCGGGCCGCCGTGGACCGGCGGCTGCGCGGGGTCCTCGAGCTGCGCGACGGTCAGCATCGGGAAGCCGGAGCGCGAGGCGGCGGCGAAATGCACCGAGGCCGTAGCGGATCGGATGCCGCGGTCGACATGGTCGAGCGCGTCGTCCGAGGCGGCGACGACCAGGCGCGGCGCCGCGGTCTCGAGCACGTGCCCGATGCGGTCGGCGGGCTGGGCCGGATCGATCGGCACGTACACGCCACCGGCGGCGAGCACACCGTGCAGTACCACCAGTAGCTCGATGCCGCGAGGCACCGCGACCGCGACCGGGGTCTCGGGGCCGACGCCGCAGTCGATCAGCCTGCGCGCGAGCCGGTTCGCCCGGGCGGCGAGGGCGCCGTAGGTGATCTCGGCGCCGTCGCAGACGGCGGCGACGGCGTGCGGGTCACGGGCGGCGGCCGCGTCCACCAGATCTGCGGCCAGCGGAGCGCGCAGGCCGAGTTCGGCGAGGACGGGGTCGAGTGGCACGAGGTCACCGTGCGGACCGGCGAGCAGTCGCGCGCGGGCGCTGTCGTCGAGCACGGCGAGGTCACCGACGGCGGTGCCGGGCGCGGTGACGGCGGCGCGCAGCACCCGCTCCAGCATGCCGACCAGGGTCGCGATGGTGTCGGCGTCGAAGAGGTCGGTGGCGTAGCGCAGTTCGAGGTCGAGACCGTCGGCGGTGCCGTCGGCGGCGTAGTGGTCGACGAAGGTGAAGTCCAGGTCCACTTCGATCGGCGCGTCCGGCAGGGTCAGCCCGGACAGGGTCAGGCCGGGCAGCTCGAACGCGGTGGTGCGCTGGTTCTGCAGCGCCAGCGACACCTGGTACAGCGGCGAATAGCCCTGGGAGCGAGCCGGGTTGACGGCGTCGACGAGACTTTCGAACGGCACGTCGGCGTGCTCGAAGGCGTCGAGGTCGCCGGCGCGGATGTCGTCGAGCAGGGCGCTGAACGGCGCGGCGGCGGACACGCTCGCCCGCAGCACCAGGGTGTTGACGAACATGCCGACGATGTCGTCGAGTTCGCGATGCCCACGGCCGGCGACGGGCGTGCCGACGACGATGTCGGTGCCCGCCGACAGCCGCGCCAGCAGCACCGCGAGCCCGGCGTGCAGCACCATGAACGGGGTGGCGCGCTGCGTGCGGGCGAGCTGGTCGATGCGGCGGTGCAGTTCGGCGTCGAGGGTGGTGGTGAAAGTGGCGCCGCGGTTGGAGGCGATCAGCGGCCTGCGGCGGTCGGCGGGCAAGGTGAGTACGTCGGGCAGTCCCGCGAGCCGGTCGGTCCAGTAGGCGAGCTGGTGGGCCAGCGGCGCGTCGGGATCGTCGGCGCTGCCGAGGCCTTCGGTCTGCCACAGCGCGTAGTCGGCGTAGTGCACGGCCAGGGCGGGCAGCTGCGGCTCGGCACCGGCACTGCGGGCCGCGTAGGCGGCGACCAGGTCGCGAGTGAGCGGCCCCATCGACCAGCCGTCGGCGGCGATGTGATGCACGACCAGTACCAGGACGTGCTCGGTCGGCGACACCCGCAGCAGCGCGGCGCGCACCGGCACCTCGGTGGTGATGTCGAAGCCTCCGTCGAGCGTCGCGGCCACGGCGGCGGCCACGTTCCCGGCCTCGATCTCGGTCACCGCGAGCACGGGGACGAACGGCGCGCCGACGAGCTGGGTGGCCTGCCCGTCGAATTCGGGATAGGTGGTGCGCAGCGTCTCGTGCCGGGCGATCAGGTCGCCCAGGGCGCCGCGCAGCGCGGCGGTGTCGAGGTCGCCGCTGAGCCGGATCGCGACCGGGATGTGGTACGCCGTGGAGGACGGATCGAAACGGTGCAGGAACCACAGGCGCTGCTGCGCCGGCGAGAGCGGAATCCGTGGCGGCCGTGGGCCCGCCACCGGTCCGCGCCTGCTGCCGGTGCCGCGCAGCGCGTCCAGGCGGACCGCGAGACCGGCGACGGTGCTCGCCTCGAACAGTTCCCGCACCGGGACCTTCGCGTCCAGGGCCGCGCCGAGTCGCGCGGCCACCTGGGTGGCGAGCAGCGAGTTGCCGCCCAGGGCGAAGAAGTCGTCGTCGGCGCCGGCCCGATCGAGTCCGACGACGTCGGCGAAGGTCGCCGCGACGATCCGTTCGGTGGCGGTCGACGGCTCGCGGTACTCCCGCTCCGGCGATTCCGGCGCGGGCAGGGCCCGGCGGTCGAGCTTGCCGGAGCTGTTGATCGGCAACGCGTCGAGGACGACGTAGGCGCCGGGCACCATGTAGGACGGCAGCACCGCCGCGACGGCGGCATCGAGGACGGCCGGCGTCAAGGACTGCGCTACCGCTGCCTGTCCGTCGGCCGACCTCCTGACCGCGGGGTTCGGACCGGTGACGTCGCCGGCCGCACCTGGGCGGGCAGCGGGCGCGATATAGGCGACGAGCTGGTCCGGGCGATCGTCGTCGGAGCGGACGATCACCGCGACCCGGCCGACACCCGGGACCGCCGCCAGGGCGGCTTCGATCTCGGCGGGTTCGATGCGCAGGCCGCGCAGCTTCACCTGGAAGTCGGTGCGGCCCAGGTAGTGCAGGGCCGGTCCGGCGTGACCGGTGCGCCAGACCACCAGGTCGCCGGTGCGGTAGAGGCGGTCGCCGGTCCCGAACGGGTCGGCGACGAAACGCTCGGCGGTCAGGTCGGCGCGGCCGTGATAGCCGTCGGCCAGCTGGGCGCCCGCCACGTACAGCTCGCCCGGAACACCGGCGGGCACCGGGCGCAGCCGCGAATCCAGCACGTACACGCGGGTATTGGCGACGGGCGTGCCGATCGGAGCGGCGGCGGTCGGCTCGGCGCCGACCCGGTGGGTGGTGACCTGGACGGCGGTTTCGGTGGGGCCGTACAGGTTCACGACGGCGGCACCGGTGGCGGCGCGCACACGCTGGGCCAGCTCGGTGGTCAGGGCCTCACCACCGGCGAAGACCAGGCGCAGGCTCTCCGCGCGCACCGGCTCGGCGACGACGGCGGCCAGCACCGACGGCACGTACTGCACGACGCTGACCGCGTGCCGCGCGGTCGCGGCGGCCAGATAGGCCGGGTCGCGGTGCCCGTCGGCGGTGGCGAGGACCAGCCGCGCGCCGGTCTGCAACGGCCACAGCAGTTCCCACACCGACGCGTCGAAGGTGAACGGGGTCTTCTGCAGGACGGCGTCGTCGCCGGTGAGCGCGTACTCGCGCTGCAACCACAGCAGCTGGTTGACCACGGCCCGGTGCGGCACCGCCACACCCTTGGGCCTGCCGGTCGAGCCGGAGGTGAACAGCACGTAGGCGAGGTGATCGGGGCGCAGCGGGGTGGTCCGCTCCTCGTCGGCGAGCGGCGCCGCCGAGAGCTCCGACAGCTCCAGGGTGTCGATCTCGACGACCGAGTCCCCCACGGCCACACCGTGACCGGTGGCGGTCAGCACGCAGACCGGTGCCGTGCACGCCAGCACGTACGCGGTCCGCTCGGCCGGATGATCCGGGTCGACCGGCACGTACGCGGCACCGGCCGCGAGCACGGCGTGCACGGCGACGAGCTGATCGAGACCGCGCCGCAGGGCCACGGCGACCATCGCTCCCGGTCCCGCGCCCATGCCGACGAGGTGCCGCGCCAGACGATGGACTCGGCTCGCGAACTCCGCGTACGTCAGCGATTCGACGGGGCTCGCGTCCGAGACCGGTTCGTCCGCCGGGTCGGTGTCGACGACCACCGCGACGGCGTCCGGCGTGGCGGCGACCTGGTCGGCGACCAGCGAGGCGAGCGTTGCCGCGGCGTCCAGGGGCAGGTCGGTGGCGTTCCAGGCGGTCAGGATCTCGGTGGATTCGGCCGGGTCGAGCAGGTCGAGATCACCGACCGGCCGGTCGGGGTCGGCGAGGACGCCGTCGAGCAGCCGGTGCAGGCGGGTGGCGAACCCGGCGACGGTGGTCGCGTCGAACAGGTCGGTGGCGTAGAGGAACGCGCCGGACAGGCCCGCGGGGGCGCCGTGCTCGTCGCGGTGCTCGGTGAGGGTCAGTTCGAGGTCGAACTTGGCGACGGCGGTCGGCAAATCGACGCCGGCGACGGTGAGCCCGGGCAGAGCCAGGACCCGCGGGGTGTCCTCGTTGAGCGACAGCATCACCTGGAACAGCGGGTTGCGCGCGGTGGAGCGAACCGGGTCGAGCACCTCGACCAGCCGCTCGAACGGCACGTCGGCGTGGTCGAAGGCCGCGAGGTCGGTCTCGCGTACGCGGGCCAGCAGTTCGGTGAACGAGGCGGCGGGAGCGACCTGCGTCCGCAGCACGAGGGTGTTGACGAACATGCCGACCAGGTCGTCGAGGGCCCGGTCACCGCGCCCCGACACCGGGGTGCCGATCGCGATGTCGGTGGTCGCCGACAGCCGCGCGAGCAGGACCGCGAACACCGCGTGCGCCGCCATGAACACCGTCACACCCCGTGCCCGCGCGAATTCGGCCAGCGCGCGGTGTGTTTCGGCATCGATGTCGATCGGGTGCAGCGCACCGCTGCGCGAGGCGATCGCGGGCCGGGTCCGGTCGGCGGGCAGTTCCAGCTGCTCGGGGACGCCCGCGAGGGTGTCCGCCCAGAACGCCAGCTGTCGCGCCGCCACCGATGCCGGATCGGCGGCGTCCCCGAGGACGGCGTGCTGCCACACCGCGTAATCGGCGTACTGCACACTCAGCGCCGACCACTGCGGCACGTTCCCGGTGGCCCGGGCGCCGTAGGCGGTGAGCACATCGCGGATCAGCGGTCCGAACGAGAACCCGTCGGCGGCGATGTGATGCAGCACGGTCACGAGCACGTACTCGGCCGCGCCGGCTGCCGGGTCCGTCGGCACCGGCGACGCACCGGACGAATCAGCCGCTGCCGCACCGTCGGTGACGCGCAGCAGCGTCGCCCGGATCGGAGCGTCGACGGTCAGGTCGAAGCCCGTGGTGGCGCAGGCGCGCACCGCGTCGGTCAGCGCGGCCGTGCCGACGATCTGCGGCAGCACCTCCGGGACGAGGCCGGTGGCGGGCAGGATCTCGGCGATCGCCTGTCCGTCGCGCTCCGGGTAGCGGGTGCGCAGGACTTCGTGCCGGTCGAGCACGTCGACGAGGGCGGCCTGCAGCGCGGCGACATCGAGCGCGCCGGTCAGCCGCACCGCCATCGGGATGTTGTCGGTGGCCGAGCCGGGGTCGAACCGGTTGAGGAACCACATGCGCTGCTGGGCGGGCGAGAGCGGCAGCGGATCGGGGCGGGTGCCCGCGACGAGGGCGGGACCCGCGCCGGTGCCGCGCAGCCGGTCGGCGGCCGCGGCGAGGGCGAGCACCGTCGTGGTGTCGAAGAGCTGGCGGACCGGGATGCGGAGATCGAGGTCGGTGCCGAGGCGGGCCATCAAGCGGGTCGCCAGCAGCGAGGTGCCGCCCAGGTCGAAGAAGTCGTCGTCACGGCCGACCCGGTCCAGGCCGAGGACCTCGGCGAACGCGGCGGCGACGGCCTGCTCGGTCGGCGACTCGGGGGCGCGGTAGGCGGCGGCCTCGAAGACCGGCGCGGGCAGCGCGGCGCGGTCGAGCTTGCCGACCGGGGTCAGCGGCACGGTGTCGAGGGTGACGATCGCGGCCGGCACCATGTGCGCGGGCAGATGCGCGGCGACGTGCGCGATCAGCGTCGCGGTGTCGACGCCCGCGCCCGCGACCGGCACCACGTAGGACACGAGGACGGTCGCGCCCGCCTCGGTGCGGTGACCGAGGGTGGCGGCGAAATCCACGTCGGCGTGCCGGGCCAGGACGGCGTCGATCTCACCGAGCTCGATCCGGAAGCCGCGCACCTTCACCTGGAAGTCGTTGCGGCCCAAATACTCCAGGTCCCAGTCGGCGCCGGTGCGGACCCAGCGCACGGTGTCACCGGTGCGGTACATCCGCTCCCCCGGCGCGCCGTAGGGATTGGTGACGAACCGGCCCGCGGTGAGCGCGGGCCTGCGATGGTAGCCGCGCGCCAGCTGCGCCCCGGCGATGTACAGCTCGCCGACGACACCGGCCGGAACGGGACGCAGCCGCTCGTCGAGCACCAGTTCGGTGGTGCCCTCGACCGGCGCGCCCAGGGTGATCGGCGTTGTCGCCGTGAGGGGTGCGCTGATGTTGGTGACGATGGTGGTCTCGGTGGGACCGTAGCCGTTGCGGAACACCAGACCGGGGATCGCCGCGGTCCACCGCGCCACCAGTTCCGCCGGGCACGCCTCACCACCGACGACCACGACCCGCAGCTCGTCGAGCCCGTCCGGATTCACCGTGGCCAGCGCCGACGGTGTGATGATCACATGGGTCACCCGCTCGGTCCGCAGCAGCTCACCCAGCTCCGCCCCGCCGAACACGCCGGTCGGCGCGACCACCATGGTCGCGCCCTCGGTGACGGTCAGCAGTAGCTCGGCCACCGAGATATCGAACGACGGCGAGGCCACGTGCAGCACCCGCGCGTCCGCCGACGCCCGATACCGCCCCGCCTGCACCGGCAGATACGCCGCGACGGCACCGTGCGGGATCACCACGCCCTTGGGCAGACCGGTGGTCCCGGAGGTGTAGATGACATAGGCGGGGTCCAGCGGATCCACCGCACGACGTTGTTCGGCCGGCAGGGAGCTGTCGACGTCGGAGGCCACGGCGGCGGCATCCGCCGTGCCGAGCCGGTTCGTCGCCTCGGCGCTCGCCACGGCGTCGAGCGCGAGCCACTCCACGGTGGCGGGCAGATCGGCACGGACGGACCCGACCGTGATGCCCACAGCCGCTCCGGAGTCCGCGAGCATGTGGGTGATGCGGTCGGCGGGGTAGGTCGGGTCGACCGGCAGGAAACCGGCGCCGGAACGCACGACACCCCACACGGCGGTGACGGAGTCGGCGGAACGCGGGATGCTCACGGCGACAAGGTCACCGGCGCCGATGCCGCGACCGGTCAGGTGCGCGGCCAGGCGCGCGGACGCGGCGTCGAGTTCGCCGTAGGTCACGGTGCGCGCGCCGTCGCGGATCGCGATCGCGGCCGGGTCGGCGGCGGCCTCGGCCAGCACCTGCGGCAGCAGCGGGAAGGGATCGGACGGGCCGCCGGTACGACTGGTCAGCTCCGTGAGTTCGGTGTCGATCAGCAGCGGCAGGTCGGCGACCAGGGTCTGCGGCGCGGCGGCGATCGCGGCGAGCAAGCCGGTGAAGCGACGCACCATCCGCGTGATGGTGGACTCGTCGAACAGGTCGGTGGCGTAGGAGAATTCGCCGGACAGACCGGTGGCGTCGGACGCACGCAGGGTCACCGACAGATCGAACTTCTCGATGTCGTAGGGCAGGTCGACGGCGGCGGCACGCAGGCCGGGCAGCTCGAATGTGGTCGGCGGCAGGTTCTGCAGTGCCAGCGCCACCTGGAACAGCGGGTGACGACCGGCCGAGCGCGGCGGCGCGAGCACCTCCACCAGGCGCTCGAACGGCAGGGTGGTGTGGTCGAACGCGGCCAGATCGCCGGTGCGGACCCGGCCGAGCAGTTCGGCGAAGGACTCCCCGCCGCGCACCTCGGTGCGCAGGATCGCGGTGTTGACGAACATGCCGATGACATCGTCGAGTTCGGCGGCGCCACGCCCGGCGACCGGGCTGCCGATCGCCACGTCGGTGGTCCCCGACAGGCGCGCGATCAGCACCGACAGCGCGGCGTGCAGGACCATGAACAGGGTCGCGCCCTGCTCGGCCGCCACCGCATTCAGCGTCGCCACCAGCTCGGCGTCGAGCGCGAACTCGACCCGGCGGCCCCGCATCGACGCGACGGCGGGACGCGGGCGATCGGTCGGCAGGCTGGATTCGTCCGGCAGCCCGGCCAGCGCCTCGCGCCAGTAGGCGATCTCCCGCCCGGCCCTGGAGTCGGCATCGTCCTCGGACCCGAGCAGTGCTCGCTGCCACAGCGTGTAATCGGCGTACTGCACCGGCAGCGGCGCCCACTGCGGCGCCGTGCCCTCGGTCCGCGCGTAGTAGGCGGTCATGGTGTCCCGCACCAGCGGGCCGGCCGACCAGCCGTCCGAGGCGATGTGGTGCACCACCAGCACCAGCACGTGGTCACCGTCGACCTCGTACAACCGCGCCCGCAGCGGCGGCGCGGCGGTGACATCGAACCCGCGCAGAATCTCCGCGGCCAGCGTCTCGGGAAGGTCGTGCGTCGCGACACCGATGGGCGTGAGGATGCGGGACAACACCGACGCCGACTCGACCCCGCCGACCCCCGACCCGGCCGTAGCGCCGGCAACGCTCGCAGCGTCGACAGCGAGAAGGGTCGAGTTCGACTCGGCCGCAAGCACATCGAGTGCCTCCGCCGGGGACAGCACGCGCTGTGTCCCGACCCCGTCGACCTCCGGGTACACCGTCCGCAGCACCTCGTGCCGGGCGATCAGATCGCCGACGGCGGCGCGCAGGGCGTCCAGCTCGAGCGCGCCGGACAGGCGGACGGCGATCGGGATGTTGTAGGCGCCGGTCTCCGGATCGAACCGGTTCAGGAACCACATCCGCTGCTGGGCGGGCGAGAGCGGCAGCACCTCGGGGCGCGGGCCCGCGACCAGAACCGGCCGGTCGTCGACGGGCCCGCCGTCGACGAGCTTCGCCAGCACGGCGACGGTCGGATTGTCGAAGAAGTCCCGCACATCCACCCGCACACCGAAATTCGCCTGCAGGCGGGCGATGGCACGGGTGGCGATGAGCGAGTTGCCGCCGAGGCGGAAGAAGTCGTCGTCCAGGCCGACGGTCTCGACGTCGAGCAGATCGCCGAACAGCGCCGCCACGGCGCGCTCGGTGGTGGTGACCGGCGCGCGGAACTCCGCGGCCGCGACCCGGAAGTCGGGCTCCGGCAGGGCCTTACGATCCAGCTTGCCGCTGGCGTTGATCGGCATCGCGGGCAGCTGCACCAGCAGCGAGGGCACCATGTACTCGGGCATCGACGCCTTCGCGTGCGCGACCAGCTCGGCCTCGTCGAGCGGTGCGCCGTCGACACTGACCACATAGCCGACCAACGCCTCGCCCGCGGCATACCGATGCAGCACCACCGCGGCATTGCCGACGCGCGGATGCGCGGCCAGCACGGCCTCGATCTCCCCGAGCTCGATCCGCAGACCACGCAGCTTCACCTGGAAGTCGGTGCGCCCCAGGTATTCCAGCTCGTCCCCGCCGGGCAGTTGCCGCACCAGGTCACCGGTGCGGTACATGCGCTCGCCGGGCACGCCGTNCCCCAGGTATTCCAGCTCGTCCCCGCCGGGCAGTTGCCGCACCAGGTCACCGGTGCGGTACATGCGCTCGCCGGGCACGCCGTACGGATTGGCGACGAAGCGATCGGCGGTCAGGCCCGGCCGGGCGACATAGCCGCGCGCCAGCTGCACCCCGGACAGGTACAGCTCGCCCACCACACCCGCGGGTACCTGGTCGAGGTTCTCGTCGAGCACCAGCAGCCCGGTGTCGTCGGCGGGACCGCCGATCGGCACCGATACCTCGTCGGCGTCGCTCACCTCGTGCGCGGTCACGTCGACCGCCGCCTCGGTGGGCCCGTACAGGTTGTGCAGCGCGGTCGCCGACAGCTTGCGCAACCGCGTGGCGGTGGCGGCGGGCAGCGCCTCCCCGGAGGCGAACACCATCCGCAGCGAGGACAGGTCCACCGGTGCGGTGGTCTCGGACAGCTCACCGGCGAACGCGGCCAGCATCGAGGGCACGAAGTGGGTGACGCTGACCCGGTGCTCGGCGATCAGCGCGGCCAGGTAACCGGGATCACCGTGGCGACCGGGTTCCGCGACGACCAGTCTGGCGCCGATCTGCAAGGGCCAGAACAGCTCCCACACCGACACGTCGAAGGTGTAGGGCGTCTTCTGCAGCACCACGTCGGCATCGGAAAGCGCGTAGCGGCGCTGGCGCCAGTCCAGGTTCGCCACGATCGCGCCGTGGGTGACCGCCACGCCCTTGGGTCGGCCGGTCGAGCCCGAGGTGAAGATGACGTAGGCGGTATTGCCCGCCCGCGCGCCGCCGTCCACCGCGGCGGGCGGCGCGGTCCAGTCGATGTCGTCGGTGCGCAGCACGGGGACGCCGTTGAGATCGGGCTCGTCGGCGGCCCGGGTCACCACCACGACCGGACGGGCCACCTCGAGCACGTAGTGCAGCCGGTCCACCGGGTGATCGGGGTCCAGCGGCACGTAGGCGCCACCGGCGCGCACGATCGCGTGCACCGCGACGATCAGCTCGAGGCCGCGTCGCATCGCCAGCCCGACCAGCGCCTCCGGTCCCACCCCGAGGGCGACCAGCCGCCCGGCCAGCACCCGCACCCTGGCATCGAATTCGGCGTAGGTCAGCGTCCGCGCGCCGAACTGCACCGCGACCAGGTCGGGGGTGCGGGCCAGCTGCTCGGCGAAGCGGTCGACCAGGGTCGGCGCCTGCCCCGCCATCGGCGGCTCCATACCCAGGGCGGCCAGGGCGTCACCGGCCAGCGCGTCCAGCAGCACTCCGAAGGTGCCGTCGGCGGCGTCGACCACGCCGGGGAACAGTTCGGCGAGCACGACCTGCACGAGGCTCTCGGGGTCCAGTGCGCCACCGGTCAGCTCGGCCATCGTCGTCAGCTGGGCGTCGAGGTCGGCGTAGGACACCGCGGTGCCGTCGAAATCCACCGCGATCCGGGCCGGCTCCATCGCCGCGACCGTCGCCACCAGCGCCGCCAGCTGTTCTGTTCCCGCGCGCGCCGGAGTGGTGTTGGTCATCTGGACTGCCTTCCATCTACCGACCGCAGGTGACGCCACGCGGCCGCAATACAACTCTCGGAATTCCCCCGGACCCACCGGGGTGACGGGATCGGCTCGGGGCGGCCAACCTCGGACACCCAGCCCGAAATCCGCCCGCTCACACCGGCATTCAGTGCGATCGGCTATGACACGATCGCGACCCGCCGGCTCGCCGCCATGCAACCAGCTATGACTCGGTTATCTCCCGACCTCCATCGTCAACCCCGACACCTGACACCCGCGCCCGCAGACGAGAGAAGCGTATTCGGTCCGATAATAAACCGGACCAGATTCCGTCAAAATCTCGGTCCGGGGCCGCGAATTCCGGCGCTGAGAACGGTCCAGCAATTCGACCGCATACGCCGAGGGGACAGCTCTCGCCCGATCGCCCGTGCGGGCGATGTGGCGGCTGTCGGCACAGGTTCGCACTGTGTCGGGCAACACTATGTGAAACAACGTTGCATCAACGTTGCATCGCAGTGATTCACACCACTTTTCCTGGAACGCGTCGTCCCCCGACACGACGAAACCCCCCGCCGGGGTGAACCGGCGAGGGGTTTCGGTGATCGGTGAAGCTACCGGCGCGCTTACTCCGCGGCGGTGTCCTCGGCCGGGGCGGCCTCGGCGGCCGGGGCCTCGTCTTCGACGGGGACCAGCGAGATCTTGCCGCGGTTGTCGATGTCGGCGATCTCCACGCGCAGCTTGTCGCCGACGTTGACCACGTCCTCGACCTTGGCGACGCGCTTGCCGTTGCCCAGCTTGGAGATGTGCACCAGGCCGTCGCGGCCCGGCAGCAGCGAGACGAACGCGCCGAAGGCGGTGGTCTTGACGACCGTGCCCAGGAAACGCTCGCCGACCTTCGGCAGCTGCGGGTTCGCGATCGCGTTGATCGCGTCGATCGCGGCCTGCGCCGACGGCCCGTCGGTCGCACCGACGAACACGGTGCCGTCATCCTCGATGGAGATGTTGGCGCCGGTGTCCTCGGTGATCTGGTTGATCATCTTGCCCTTGGGCCCGATGACCTCACCGATCTTGTCGACCGGGATCTTGATCGCGGTGACGCGCGGGGCGTACGGGCTCATCTCGTCCGGGGTGGCGATGGCCTCGGCCATCACGTCCAGGATGGTGGTGCGGGCGTCGTGCGCCTGGTTCAGCGCACCGGCCAGCACCTGCGAGGGGATGCCGTCGAGCTTGGTGTCCAGCTGCAGGGCGGTGACGAAGTCACGGGTACCGGCGACCTTGAAGTCCATGTCGCCGAAGGCGTCCTCGGCGCCGAGGATGTCGGTCAGCGCGACGTAGCGGACCTCGTCCTCACCCTTGTCGTTGGTGACGGTGTCCGACACCAGGCCCATGGCGATACCGGCGACCGGCGCCTTCAGCGGCACACCGGCGTTCAGCAGCGACAGGGTCGAGGCACACACCGAACCCATCGAGGTGGAACCGTTGGAGCCCAGCGCCTCCGAGACCTGACGGATGGCGTAGGGGAACTCCTCCTGCGAGGGCAGCACCGGCATCAGCGCACGCTCGGCGAGCGCGCCGTGGCCGATCTCGCGACGCTTCGGCGAACCGACGCGGCCGGTCTCGCCGGTGGAGAACGGCGGGAAGTTGTAGTGGTGCATGTAGCGCTTGGAGGTCTCCGGGCCGAGCGAGTCGACCTGCTGGGCCATCTTCACCATGTCCAGGGTGGTGACGCCCATGATCTGGGTCTCGCCACGCTCGAACAGCGCCGAACCGTGGGCGCGCGGGATCACGGCGACCTCGGCGGACAGCGCGCGGATGTCGGCCAGACCACGGCCGTCGATGCGGAAGCCATCGGTCAGGATGCGCTGGCGCACCAGCTTCTTGGTGACCGAGCGGAACGCGGCGCCCAGCTCCTTCTCCCGGCCGGTGAAGTCCTCGCCCAGACGCGAGAGCACGTCGAGCTTGATCTCGTCGATCTTGGCCTCGCGGGCCTGCTTGTCGGCGATGCTCAGCGCCTCGTTCAGCTCACGCTTGGCGGTGCCCTCGACGGCCTCGAACACGTCGGCGGCGTACGGCGGGAAGAGCGGGAACTCCTCGGTGGGCTTGGCGGCCAGGGTCGCCAGGTCCGACTGCGCGCGGCACAGGCGGGCGATGAACGGCTTGGCGGCCTCGAGGCCCTGGGCCACGACGGCCTCGGTGGGCGCCTGCGCGCCGTCGGAGATCAGCGCGATGACCTTGTCGGTGGCCTCGGCCTCGACCATCATGATGGCGACGTCACCGGACTCGGTGACCCGGCCCGCGACGACCATGTCGAACACGGCGCCCTCGAGCTGCTCGACGGTCGGGAACGCGACCCACTGATCACCGATCAGGGCGACGCGCACGCCGCCGACCGGGCCGGAGAACGGCAGACCGGAGATCTGGGTGGACGCCGAGGCGGCGTTGATGGCCACCACGTCGTAGAGATCCTGCGGGTCCAGGCTCAGCACGGTGACCACGACCTGGATCTCGTTGCGCAGGCCGTCGACGAACGACGGGCGCAGCGGACGGTCGATCAGGCGACAGGTCAGGATCGCGTCGGTGGAGGGGCGGCCCTCGCGACGGAAGAACGAGCCGGGGATGCGGCCCGCGGCGTACATGCGCTCTTCGACGTCGACCGTCAGCGGGAAGAAGTCGAACTGGTCCTTGGGGTGCTTGCCGGCGGTGGTCGCCGACAGCAGCATGGTCTCGTCGTCCAGGTAGGCGACGACGGATCCGGCGGCCTGCTTGGCCAGACGGCCCGTCTCGAAGCGGATGGTGCGGGTGCCGAAGCTACCGTTGTCGATCAGCGCGACCGACTCGAAAACACCGGGCTCGACCTCGACCGCAGTCGAAGCACGTTCAGTTGTCTGCGTCATTTTTCTTCTCTCGACCTCTCGTCTCGCCGGAGCGCAGCACCATGTGGGCGCGAACCAGCTATTTCGTCAGCCGTACCGGACACGGACACGTGGAAACCCTCCTGGCTGCCACGCGCAGCACCCGGCCGGATCCCCTTGGAAGCGGCGACGCGGAGGCGGTCATCGATCGAAGCCCGACGGCGGCGGGAAAAACGCCTGCCGAAAGGCCACTACCGAAGACCGACGCCACGCGGACGGATGCACACGGCTGTCACATGTTGTAGTGCACGCGGAAACCCGATGGTCGCCGAATACACGAATAGCCAACGAGAAGAAGTGTACTTCTTCCCATTGGCTACTCGCCGACCGCCTCAGCGAGGAGGCGTGTCGAAGCAGATCAGCGGCGCAGGCCGAGACGCTCGATGAGCGAACGGTAGCGCTCGATGTCCTTGGCCTGCAGGTACTTCGACAGGCGACGACGACGACCGATCAGGGCCAGCAGGCCGTGCCGGGTGTGGTGATCGTGCTTGTGCTGCTTGAGGTGCTCGGTCAGGTCCGAGATCCGCTTCGACAGCAGCGCGATCTGCGCCTCCGGCGAACCGGTGTCCTTCTCGTGCAGGCCGTACTCGGCCAGAATGGCCGACTTCTGCTCAGTGGTCAGCGCCATGCGGCATCGACTCCTCTTTCTCAGTTCCGCGCTCGAAGTCCCGGTTACCCGGAATGGGCGCCACCGCGGACCGCAGCAAACCCGAGGATCGACTGTACCGGAGCGCTCGGGCGCGGGCCGCACCGGCCTCAGGCGTCGGCGGCGGTGAGTACCTTGCGCGCGTTCTCGACATCGCGGCCCATGGCCTCGACCAGGTCGTCGATGGTGTCGAACTTGCGCATCCCGCGCAGTTGCTCGACGAAGTCGACCGCCACGTGCTGGCCGTACAGATCGGCCTCGCCGTCGAGGACGAAGGCCTCCACGGTGCGCGAACGGCCGGAGAAGGTGGGATTCGTGCCGACCGAGATGGCGGCCATCGCGCGCGCACCGGGCTCGACCGTGCCGATGGTCGGGCCGGGGCCGAGCACGGTGAACCAGCCCGCGTACACGCCGTCGGCCGGGATCGCCGCGTGCATCGGCGGGGCGACGTTGGCGGTCGGGAAACCGAGCCCGCGACCGCGCCCGTCACCGTGCACGACGACGCCCTCGACCCGATGCGGACGGCCGAGCGCCTCGGCGGCGGCCGCCATGTCGCCCGCGTCGACGCAGGCGCGGATGTAAGTGGAGGAGAAGGTGACGGCGTGCTCGCCGAGCAGGGTGACCCCGTCGACCTCGAAGCCGAAGCGGGCGCCCAGCTCGCGCATGGTGTCGACGGTGCCCGCGGCCTTCTTGCCGAAGGTGAAGTTGTCGCCGACGACGACCTCGGTGACGTGCAGCCGCTCGACCAGCAGATCGTGCACGTACCCGGCCGGGGTGAGCTTCATGAACTCCTGGGTGAAGGGCATCACGCAGAACACGTCGATCCCGAGTTCCTCAGCGAGCTCGGCCCGCCGGGTCAGGGTGGTGAGCTGGGCGGGATGGGAACCGGGCCGGACCACTTCCATCGGATGCGGATCGAAGGTCATCAGAACCGAGGGAACATCACGCTTCTTCGCCGCGGCCACCGCGCGGCTGATCAGCTGCGCGTGCCCGCGATGCACGCCGTCGAACACGCCGATCGTGAGGACGCAGCGCCCCCAGTCGGCGGGCACATCGTCGAGACTTCGCCATCTCTGCACAGAGCGAAGCCTACGCAACGTTATTCGCCGGCGCCGTGCCGGTCCGCCGATGTGTCATTCGGGCCAGGGATGCCTAACATCAATGATGTGCCAGGTAAACGAGATGTCGCTACCCGCCGAGCGTCGACAGCGCCCGGTGAACAGGCCGAACTCGCTGCCACCGCGACGCTCGCGCCCGAATTGTCCGCAGTGGCGCAGGACTATCTGAAAGTCATCTGGACCGCCCAGGAGTGGTCACAGGAGAAGGTCTCGACCAAGCTGCTCGCCGAGCGGATCGGCGTGTCGGCCTCGACGGTGTCCGAGGCGGTCCGCAAGCTCTCCGATCAGGGTCTGGTCGAGCACGCCCGCTATGGCTCGATCACCCTCACCGAGCACGGCCGGCGCGCCGCCGTCGCCATGGTGCGCAGGCACCGGCTGATCGAGACGTTCCTGGTGAACGAGCTCGGGTACGGCTGGGACGAGGTCCACGACGAGGCCGAAGTGCTCGAGCACGCGGTCTCGGAACTGCTGATGTCGCGCATCGACGCCAAACTCGGCCACCCCGATCGCGATCCGCACGGCGACCCCATCCCGTCCGTCGACGGCGCGGTCCCCACGCCCCCGGCCCGGCGCCTGTCCGACTTCGCCGCGGGCGAATCCGGCCGCGTCGCCCGCATCTCCGACTCCGACCCCGCCATGCTGCGCTACTTCGACTCGGTCGGCATCGCCCTCGACACCGTGATCGCGGTCGAGGAGCGCCGCGATTTCGCCGGCACCATCGCGGTCCGCATCGCCGCCGCCGACACCCCGACCGAACTGGGCACCCTTGCCGCCGAAGCCATCTGGCTGACCGCCTAGCAGCTGAAGTAGGACCGCAGCGTATCCGGGACGCCGGCGGCGGTGGCCTCGGCCCAGCACGTGTCGTGCGGGAACCGGACATAGGTCGTCCAGGTCCCGGGGGCGCGGGTGATGATGCGCTGGTTGTCGCCGGGGCTGTTCCAGGAGACGACGGCCCAGCGGCCGTCGCAGTGGGAGATGGTGGCGGCGGGCACGGGGTCGACCCCGAGTTCGGTCTCGACGGTGGCTTCGGCGCAGGCGGGCGCCGGTGCAGTGTCCTGGAAGCGCAGGTTCCCGGTGACGGTCGCGCCGGCGTCGACGAGGAAGAGCGAGTGCATGCCCTCGGGAACCGGATCGGTGCCCGCCGGGGCCGTCATCCCGAAGTGGTAGCAGCCCGTCACGGCGGTGAAGACGGCCACGCCGGCGGCGTCGGTGACACCGTCCTGGCGTTGCGTTTCGGTGGTCTCGCCGACGGGGATGTCGCGACCGGCCGGGTCGCACGGCTGCTGAAGCGAAAGACGCACGGGGACACCGGGAACCGGAACACCGGACAGCGTCGCCGTGCGCAGGACGACGGTTCCGGTCCCGGGCACCGGCGCCGGAGTAGTGCGGGTGGCTGTGGGCGCGGTGGAGGTAGCGACCGGCGCGCTCGTCACCGGTGCCGCGCTCGGCGGGATGATCACCGGCGGCCGGGAGGTGCTGGTTGCCGTACTCGGCCGGACCGAACTCGACGCCCCCGACCCCTGCGGATCACCACCACCGCCGCATCCCGCGAGCAGCAGCGTCCCCCCGACGACGACGCCGATCCAGGTCTTCCCTCGTGCAGCCATGGCCCACCCCTCCGTAGCCGAGAGCTATTCGTCCTGGCTATCGCGACGAAGGGCGGTGGCGTTAACCACCGTCCAGTGGCCCTGACACCACGGCGGCGTGCTCAGCGGGACAGGAAGTCCAGCAGGACACGGAATTCCGCGAGCGAGAGGTAGCCGTCGCCGTCCTGGTCGGCCGCGGCGAGGAGGTCCGCGGCCGGTTCCTCGATGCGGCCGCCGCCGACGTGGCGGATCAGTGCGTCCAGTTCGCTCACCGAGATGCGGCCGTCGCCGTTGACGTCGAAGACCCGGAACGCCGCGTCGGCGTCGGTCACCTCGATACGGCCCTCGACCACGGCGGCGTCGAATTCGGCACGGGAGACCAGGAAGTCGCCGTCGGTGTCGGCGGCGGCGACCAGTCGTTCGATCGCCGCGCGGTCGACCTCGATACCGGCGGAACGGATTCCGGCGGCGATGTCGTCCACCGACACCAGCCCGTCCCCGTCGCGGTCCCACAGCGTGAACGTGTCGACCGGCTCTGTACTCATCGCGCTACCCTTCCCCGCGATCGGCGACATCCGTACGCCGACCGTCACCGCCACTCTACGTAGGCGCGAACGACGATGTCCGGCGACGCAGACATCGGCCCGCGGGAATCCGCCGAACACCACGCGGCGCACGACCATTCGTCTCAGTCGCCGATGCCCTGGGGACGGACCACCATCACCGAGGCCGCGCGCTTGCCGCTCTCCTCGAGCAAGGCGATGGCCTTGCCCGACGGATCGATGGCCGCGTACACGCCTTTGATCCCGATCGGCTCGAGCCAGCGGCCGTTGCGCAGGTCGTTCGCCTGGGACTCGTCGATGTCGCGGTGCGGGAACGCGGTGCGGACCGCGGTGTCGATGTCGAGGCTGAGCAGGGGCTGTTCGGCCGCCGCGGCGGCGGCCAGTTGCTCCAGGGTGCGGGCGTGTTCGAGGGTGAACGGGCCGACTCTGGTGCGACGCAACGCCGTCAGATGCCCGCCGACGCCGAGGGCGGCGCCGAGGTCGCGGGCCAGGGCGCGGATGTAGGTGCCCGAGGAGCACTCGACTTCGACGTCCAGATCGACGAATTCGCCGTCGGCGACATCGCGGCGGGCCAGCACCTCGAAGCGCGACACCGTCACCGGACGGGCCGCGAGCTGCACGTCCTCCCCGGCGCGGGCGCGGGCGTAGGCGCGCTCGCCGTCGACCTTGATGGCGCTCACCGTGGCCGGGACCTGTTCGATGTCGCCGGTCAGCGCCGCGACACCGGCCGCGATCTCGGCGTCGGTGACGTGCAGCGCCGGGGTGGTCGCGGTGACCTCGCCCTCGGCGTCGTCGGTGATCGTGGCCTGGCCGAGCCGGATGGTCGCGGTGTAGGCCTTGGTGGTCAGGATCAGCTGGCCGAGCAGCTTGGTCGCCCGTTCCACGCCGAGTACGAGCACGCCGGTGGCCATCGGATCGAGCGTGCCCGCGTGCCCGACCTTCTTGGTGCGCAACAGCTTCCGGCTGCGCGCGACGACATCGTGGCTGGTCCAGCCGCCGTCCTTGTCGACGATGACCAGGCCGCCGAGCTGGTCGACCGCGGGGGTGCGCGCGGCCATCAGCCGTGCGCGATCGCGGTCAGGATCAGCCCGTCGGCGATCATCCAGCGGCCGTCGAACGAGGTCAGCGGGGCGCCGCCGTCGTTCGTCGTCCCGGGCACGAGCAGCTGCGTGTGGAAGGTGCCCGTACCGGAATCGGCGGTGCGGGAATCGATCTCGACGCTGATGTGCGCGTCCTCGAAACCGAGCCAGCGCAGCGTCAGCGGGAACCAGGCCTTGTAGGTGGCCTCCTTGGCGCAGAACAGCAGGCGGTCCAGGTGCAGACCGTCGGCGGGCGCGGTGGCCAGCCAGTCCCGTTCGGCGGGCAGACTGACCGACTCGAGCACGCCCTCGGGCAGCGCGCCGTGCGGTTCGGCGTCGATACCGACCGAGCGGAAGCGCAGCGCGTGCGCCATCGCCGCGGCGCGGTAACCGTCGCAGTGGGTCAAGCTGCCGACCACACCGCGCGGGAACAGGGGCATGCCCCGCTCCCCCTTGCCGATGGCCACCGGCGGCTCGCCCAGTTGCTCGAGCGCGAGGCGGGCGCAGTGGCGGGCGCCGATGAAGTCGCGCCGACGCTTCTCGACCGACTTGGCGATGAGGTGTTCCTCGGCGGGGTGCGCCTTCAGGTCCTCCGGGTACGCCAGCAACTCGGCGGCGGCCACGCCCGAGGGCAGAATGTTGTCAATCATCGGGTCCCAGCCTAGTAGTGGTCAGACGCCGCGTCGGCGGTCGGCCTTGGCGCGCATCTCGGCCGCGGCGGCTTCCATTTCCGGGGTGACGCTGAAGTGGCCGCCCCAGGCGTTGAGGTCACCCTCGGCGTAGACGGGCTCGGGCAGGATCTGGCGCAACAGCGGCTCGGGCATGCCGCGACGTTTCCATTCGCGCGGGTAGCCCAGCGACACCTCTTCGAAGCGCACGCCGTCGTAGTAGGTGGTGCGCGGGATGTGCAGGTGCCCGTACACCGAGCAGACCACGTTGTAGCTGGTGTGCCAGTCGGCGGTGAGGTCGGTGCCGCACCACATCGAGAACTCGGGGTAGAACAGGATCTCGGTGGGCTGGCGGACCAGCGGGAAGTGGTTGACCAGCACCACCGGGGCCTCCGGGCCCAGCGCGTCGAGGCGGCGCTGGGTGTACTGCACGCGCGCGTGGCACCAGGCGTCGCGGGTGAGGTACGGGTCGGGGGTCAGCAGGAACTCGTCGGTGGCGACGACATTGCGTTCCCGCGCGACGGCCAGGCCCTGCGCCTTGGTGGTCGTGCCCGCGGGCAACCAGGAGTAGTCGTAGAGCAGGAACATCGGCGCGATGGTCACGCGGCCGCCGTACTGCTCGGCGCCCGAGCCGGTCCACACCGGGTACGGATCCTCCGGGGTCACCACGTCGAGGTCGCGGCACATCGAGACCAGGTAGTCGTAGCGCGCGGCGCCGTGCATCTGCACCGGGTCCTTGGGCGTGGTCCAGAGCTCGTGGTTGCCCGGCACCCAGATGACCTTCGCGAACCGGCCGCGCAGCAGCTCCAGCGCCCAGCGGACCTCGTCGGCCTTCTCGCCGACGTCACCGGCGACGATCAGCCAGTCCTCCGGCGAATCCGGATGGATCTGCTCCACCACCGGCTTGTTGCCCTGATGCCCGACGTGCACATCACTGACCGCCATCAACTTCGGAATCACCTGTCCACAGTGGCACACCCGCGAACCGGCGCCTGCGCGGGTTCACCCGATCCGATCACGCGGTCGTCAGCGCCCCTCGGCGACCAGCAGATCCAGCAGCGCCGATGCGGCCGTGTTCGTGTTCTACGAGGCGTGGCGCGGCAGCGCGGATTGTGGACCACGCATCTCGCGCTGCCGCACATGCGCGAGTTCAGGAGCGGAACAGGCCCTCGACGAAGGACAGCACCTGCGGCCGCGCCTGCGCGTCGATCTCGGGATGCCCGCCCGGATACTGGCCGAACTCCACGGCGGTGCCCGCCGAGCGCATCTGCGCGAGCAGGGTGTAGGTCATCGGCAACGGGACCACCGTGTCGGCGGCGCCGTGGACGATCAGGATCGGCTGCCGGTAGCCCACCGTGGGGACCACCATGTAGTCACGCAGCGCCGCGCCGATGCCGTCGGCGTCCACCGGGCGCGCCAGCAGCGCACCGATCGACGCGCCGTCGACCACCGCGCCGAAATCGTCGACGCAGCTGGTGGCGATCGCGTCGACGACGTCCCGGCCGCGCGAGCTGAGCAGGCCGTTCACATCCAGATCGGGGCGGGCGGCGCGCAGCCCGGCGAGGATGCCCGCGAACGGGCCGACCAGCTCGTCCACGATCGGCAGATTCGGCACCCGCGGGTCGAGCCGGGACAGGATCTGCTCGAAATTGGATTCCGGCGCGAGCGCGACGGTGCCGCGGAAGTCCAGCTCGGGGGCGTAGTCGTCGGCGAGATTGCCGGTGGCCAGCGCCGCGTGGCCGCCCTGGGAGCCACCGACCACCGCCCAGGTCGCCGACAGTCCCGGCTCCGCCGCGCGGGCGGCCCGGACCAGGTCGATCGTCGCCGTCGCCTCGGTGCGGGTGTGCAGGTACGGATGCACGGTGTCGGAACCGACGGACAGCCCGAGATAGTCCGGCGCGACCACGGCCCACCCGCGGTCGAGGAAGGATTGCAGCAGCGGCCGCTCGTGGACCGCCTTGTTCGTCGTGATGCCGCACTGCGGACCCAGACCGCTGGTGCCGTGGTCCCAGGCCACGACCGGATAGCCGCCGGCCGGTGGCGGCGAGTTCGGCAGCAGCACGAGACCGGCGCCGTTGATCAGGCCGCCGGTCGGCCCCTCGGTGCGATAGTCCACGATCGCCGCGCGGGACCAGTCACCCCAGCCCGCGGGCTGGTCGATGTGCCCGAGCAACGCGCCGGCCCCATCAGGTGCGGCTTGCGCTGCGGGAACCCCGATTCCGAGCCCGGCAACCAGGACCGCGGCGACGACCGCCGATCGGAGACCGATACTCCTGGACATCACGCCACGCACTACTTCGCCTCCATCATCGGTTCGAAGTCCTCCGTCCCGACGGTAGTGCGACATCGCCGACCGGGGCATCGCTGTGACGAGCGCCACTGTCCTACGCGGCCCCGGTCGGGATATCGGCGCCGACGCGTGCCCAGCGGCCGGTGCGGGCGCGGGCCACGACGGCCAGCAGGCGTAGCAGCATGAACGCGACCAGGCCGGACCAGATGCCCGCGACACCCCAGTCGAAGACCAGCGACAGCCAGATCAGCGGCAGGAAACCGATCAGGGCGGCGATCAGCGTGGCGGTGCGCAGGAACGCGGCGTCGCCCGCGCCGAGCAGGACACCGTCGAGCGCGAAGACCGCGCCGGCCACCGGGATCATCGCGACGAAGAACCACCAGATGACGTGCGTGCGCTCGAGGACCTGGGCGTCGTCGGTGAACAGCAGCGGGATCACCCCCGCACCGGCGGCGAAGACGGCGGCCAGCACCAGGGCGAAGATCTCCGACCAGCCCGTGACCCGGCGGGCGATGCCCTCGGCGCCCCGCGCGTTGCCCGCGCCGAGCGCCGCACCGACGAGCGTCTGCGCGGCGATGGCCAGCGAATCCAGCGTCAGCGCCAGGAAATTCCACAGTTGCAGGACCAGCTGGTGGGCGGCGACCGAGGCGGCGCCGAAGCGGGCGGCGACGGCGGCGGCGGAGATGAAGCACGCCTGGAACGACAGGCTGCGCACGATGAGATCGCGGCCGAGGACCAGCTGGGCCCGCATCACGGCGGGGTGCGGGCGCAGCGGGACCCGTTCGCGCAGCAGCGCGTAGCCGAACAGACCACCGGTCACGAGCTGGCCGACCACATTGGCCACCGCCGACCCGGCCAGCTCCAGGCGCGGCGCCCCGAACAGCCCGTACACCAGTACCGGGCACAGCACGGCCGACAGTGCCAGTCCCACCACCACGAACATCAGCGGGCGGCGCACATCCTGTACCCCCCGCATCCAGCCGTTGCCCGCCATCGACAGCAGGATCAGCGGCACGCCGAACAGGGCGATCCGCACCCAGCGCAGCGCCTCGTCGGCGATCTCGCCGCCACCGGCGATCGCCGCGCACAACGGCCCGGCGACCAGCTGCACCACCACCAGGATGAGCACACCGATCGCCGCACCCACCCAGCTGGCCTGCACGCCCTCCGCGACCGCGCCCGCCCGGTCTCCCGAGCCGTGCCGGCGCGCCGCCCGCGCGGTGGTGCCGTACGACAGGAAGGTGAGCTGGGTGCTGACCGACCCCACGATGACCCCGCCGACCGCGAGCCCGGCCAAAGCCAGCGCCCCGAGCCTGCCGACGATCGCCATGTCGAACAGCAGGTACAGCGGTTCGGCCACGAGCACGCCGAGCGTCGGCAACGCGATCCCGAGAATCCGCCGCGGCCCCACCTCGGCGTCCGGACCAACCGTGGACATCAGACTCCGCCTCCCCGTCGCCGGCGCCCGATCCGGCGCACGACACCGATGCTCGCATACCCGGACGCCACGACCCGGCGCCGCCACGAGCACCCTGCCACCGGCGGAACGGGCCCCGAACCGGACCCGCGCGGCGGAAACCGGACGACCCCGGGGAATTCCCTGGTAAATGTCGCGGTGCCCGACACCTCGGGCAATACTGGTCACTCGCCCAGTCAGGGCGGACGCTGCGCGACCCTCCCGGTTCGCCCCGATCTCTCAGGACAGCAACGATGGCGTTTGTACAGCGGTGGCGCGTGATCACGGCGTTCGCCCTCGTGGGCGCGGCGACCCAGGTCGTCTGGCTCAACTACGCGCCCGTCACCACGGTGGCGGCGGACCATTTCGGCGTGTCGGAGTCGGCGGTCGGCTGGCTGGCCAACATGTTCCCGCTGCTGTACGTGGTGCTGGCGATCCCGGCGGGCATCCTGCTCGACCGCTGGTTCCGGCCCGCCCTGATCGCGGGCGCTGTGCTCACCGCGATCGGCGCCGACCTGCGGTTGCTGCACGACAGCTTCGCCATGGCACTGCTCGGTCAGACCATTGTGGCCATCGCGCAGCCGCTGGTGCTCAACGCGATCACCGGCGTCGCCGGGCACTACCTCGCCGAGAAGGACCGTCCGACCGGAATCGCGGTCGGCACCGCCAGCACCTTCGCCGGGATGGCCGCGGCCTTCGTACTCGGCGCGATCTTGCCCGCCGAACACCAGCTGTGGACGCTGACCGCCGTGGGCGCGGGATTCGCCAGCGTGGCCGCGCTGCTGCTCACCGTCGAGGTCCTGCGGCCGGGACAGGTCGCGGCGGGCGCGGCGCCGAGGCGTCCGGCGGGTGAGCCGCTGGCCGCGCTGCGGGTGACGCTGCGCGACCCCTATGTCCGCCGACTGTGCGCGGCGGTCTTCTTCCCGTTCGGCACCTTCGTCGCGCTGGCCACCTACGGTCAGGCACTGCTCGAACCGGCCGGGGTGAGCGCCGACGCGGCGAGCGTCGTGCTGCTGGTCAATGTCGTGGCCGGGGTCGTCGGATGCGCGGTGGTGCCGGTGGCCGTGCTGCGGCGCGGCGTCGAACTGCCCGCGGTCATGGTGGGCCTCACGGCCAGTGCGCTCGCCTGCCTGCTCGTCGCCGTCGCGCCCGGACTCGCCACCGGATTCCTGGCCTTCGTGCTGATCGGCCTCACCCTGCTGCCCGCGCTGCCGATCGTGCTCACCATGACCGAGCGGCACACCGGAGTCGCCGAAGGCACCGCGGCCGGGCTCATCTGGATGACCGGCAATCTCGGCGGCCTGGTCGTCGCCGGAGCCACCGGCCTGCTCGTCGACCGGCCGGCGGCGGCGTTCGGACTCTGCGCCGTCGCGACGATGGTGGGAGTGCCGCTCGTACTGCGGCTGCGACGCGAGCCCGTCGCCGTCGGCTGATCGGCGCGGTGTCGGCCGGGCAACTCGCGCGAGCGGACCGCCCCGCCCGATGTGGCCGGAGCACGCGCCCGGCGACGGTTCCGCGCTCAGCCGAGCGCGGTGACCAGCGCCTGCACCACGTCGGTGGCGTTGCCGTAGGTGGTGTATCCGGCCGCGAAGCGATGTCCACCGCCGCCGAACTCGCTCGCGATCGCGGCGACATCCACCCCGTCGGCGGCGCCGGGCGCGGAATCACGGGAGCGCAGCGAGACGGTCCAGCGGTCGTTCTGGCCGCGGGCCTCCTTGAAGACGGCGGCGATCCCGGCCTCGGCGGTGGTGCGGACGACGTCGATGACGCTCTCCACCTCTTCGGGGCCCACCTCGTGGGTGTCGGCGGCCCGCACCAGCGCGTAGACCAGCCCCACCCCGGCAGCCGAGGGTACGACGACCGCCGTGGACAGCACCTTCGACAGCATCGGCAGCCACGCGTACGGGTGGGTGTCGAGCAGCACCCGGGTGATCTCGGCGCCGTCGATCCCGGTGGCGAGCAGCCGCTCGGCCATGGCGTGACTGCCGGTCCTGGCCCAGCGGAACGAGCCGGTATCGGTCACCAGCCCCGCGAACAGGCAGTGCGCGATGGGGGCGTCGATCGGGATGCCCCACGCGTCGAGCAGGCGAGTGACCAGCTCCGTGGTCGAGGCCGCCGACTCGTCGATCAGGTCGACGGTGCCGAATCCGTCGTTGGCCCGGTGATGATCGATGACCAGCGTCGTCGTCGCTCCGGCCAGCCGGTCGGCCAGCACCCCGAGCCTGCTGCGCGCACCGCAGTCGACGACCACCAGCAGGTCGACCTCGCGCGGTACCTCGGCGGGCGGCACCAGCAGATGCCCGCCGGGCAGCGTCCGCAGCGAGGCGGGCAGGTCGGCGGGTTCGGCGAAGGACACCACCACCGGCACGCCCTTGCGTTCCAGGGCCAGCGCCAGCGCCAGCCCGCTGCCGATGGTGTCGGCATCGGGCTGCACGTGACACAGCACCGTCACCGACCGCGCCGTCGCCAGGGCGGCGACGGCGGCGGCCGGCACGGTCGCGTCACGGGCGCCGGTCATGCGGTACCCGTTCGGCATGCGCGGGCGCCCGACGTGGTCACGCGAGCTACCGCCTCCAGGCGCTGACCGCTCATGCCGGGCTACTCGTCGCCGTCGTCGTCGCGATCGGACTTGTACGGGTCGGCCTCACCGGCGTGCGTGGCGTTGGCCGCGACCTTGGCGACCTCGTCGTCGATGGCACGAGCCCGGGCCAGCAGCTCCTCCATCTCGCGAGCCGCGTCGGGCACCTTGTCCAGCGTGAACGACAGGATCGGGGTGAACTTCACCCCGGTGCCCGCACCCACCTTGGACCGGAGCACGCCCTTGGCCGCGTCCAGACCGGCGGCGGCGGCCGCGTAGTCGGGTTCGGTGTCGAGCGTCTCGCCCATCACCGTGTAGAACACCGTTGCCTCGCGCAGATCGCCGGTCACCTTGGCATCGGTGACGGTGACGAACCGCAGCCGCGGATCCTTGATCTCGTACTCGATCGCGGTGGCCACGATCGCGGAAATCCGCTTGGCGAGTCGGCGTGCCCTGGCTTGATCCACCATGGCGATACCTCCCTCTAGTCTTCGGGTCCGAAGATCCGGCGGCGTACTGCCAGCAACTCTATCTCCGGACGGGCGGCGACGTGCCGCTCACATTTGTCGAGCACCTCGTTCAGGTGCGCCGTTTCCGCGCTGACCATGGCCACCCCGAGCAGTGCCCGGCGGTGTAAGTCCTGGTCGCCGGCCTCTGCGGCGTTCACGGCGAAGCGCTTCTGCAGCTCGGCGAGGATCGGCCGGATCACCGACCGCTTCTCCTTGAGCGAGTGCACGTCACCGAGCAGTAGATCGAATTCGAGCGCACCGATGTACAGCGGTGCTCACCTCCTGATAGATGGATGGATTGCCCGCATGACCACACGCCGCACCCGAGGTTTCGGATGCGGCGTGTGGAACGGTGTGCGTGATCAGTCGCGCGGCTTCTCGCGCAGCTCGTACGCCTCGATGATGTCGCCGTCCTTGATGTCGTTGTAGGTCACGGTCATACCGCACTCGTAACCTTCGCGGACCTCGGTGGCGTCGTCCTTCTCCCGCTTGAGCGAGGAGATGGTCATCGTCTCGGCGACGACCCGGCCGTCACGGATCAGGCGCGCCTTGGCGTTGCGCTTGACCGAACCCGACAGGACCATGCAGCCGGCGATGTTGCCGACCTTCGACGAACGGAAGATCGCGCGGATCTCCGCCCGGCCCAGCTCGACCTCTTCGTAAATCGGCTTGAGCATGCCCTTGAGGGCCTTCTCGATCTCGTCGATGGCCTGGTAGATCACCGAGTAGTACCGGATGTCGACGCCCTCGCGGTTGGCCAGCTCGGTGGCCTTGCCCTCCGCACGGACGTTGAAGCCGATGATGATCGCGTTCGAGGCCGACGCCAGGTTGACGTTGGTCTCGGTGACGCCACCGACACCGCGGTCGATGACGCGCAGGCGCACCTCGTCGTCGATCTCGATGCCGAGCAGGGCCTCTTCGAGGGCCTCGACCGTACCGGAGTTGTCGCCCTTGAGGATCAGGTTGAGCTCCGAAGTCTCCTTCAGGGCGGCATCCAGATCTTCCAGGCTGATCCGCTTGCGGCTGCGCGCGGCCAGCGCGTTGCGCTTGCGCGCATTGCGGCGGTCGGCGATCTGGCGAGCGATCCGGTCCTCGTCGACCACGAGCAGGTTGTCGCCCGCGCCGGGCACCGAGGTGAAACCGATGACCTGGACGGGCCGCGACGGCAGGGCCGCCTCGACGTCGTCGCCGTGCTCGTCGACCATGCGGCGCACGCGACCGTAGGCGTCGCCCGCCACGATCGAGTCGCCGACGCGCAGCGTGCCGCGCTGGATGAGCACGGTGGCCACCGGGCCACGGCCGCGGTCGAGGTGCGCCTCGATGGCGACACCCTGGGCGTCCATGTCCGGGTTGGCCCGCAGGTCGAGCGAGGCGTCCGCGGTCAGCAGCACCGCTTCGAGCAGCGCGTCGATGTTGGTGCCCTGCTTGGCCGAGATGTCGACGAACATGGTGTCGCCACCGTATTCCTCGGTCACCAGGCCGTACTCGGTCAGCTGCTGCCGGATCTTGTCCGGGTTCGCGCCTTCCTTGTCGATCTTGTTGACCGCCACCACGATCGGCACGTCGGCCGCCTGGGCGTGGTTGATCGCTTCCACCGTCTGCGGCATGACGCCGTCGTCGGCCGCGACCACGAGGATCGCGATGTCGGTGGCCTTCGCACCACGGGCACGCATGGCGGTGAACGCCTCGTGACCCGGGGTGTCGATGAAGGTGATCAGGCGCTCTTCGTCGTTGAGGTTGGTCAGCACCTGGTAGGCACCGATGTGCTGGGTGATGCCACCGGCCTCGCCCTCACGGACGTTGGCCTTACGGATCGTGTCCAGCAGTCGGGTCTTACCGTGGTCGACGTGACCCATGACGGTCACGACCGGCGGACGCTGCTCGAGGTCGTCCTCGCCGCCGGCGTCCTCGCCGTAGGTGAGATCGAACGATTCCAGCAGCTCGCGGTCTTCGTCCTCGGGGCTGACGACGTGCACGACGTAGTTCATCTCGCTGCCGAGCAGCTCGAGGGTCTCGTCGTTCACCGACTGGGTCGCGGTGACCATCTCGCCGAGGTTGAACAGCGCCTGCACGAGGGCAGCCGGGTTCGCGTCGATCTTCTCGGCGAAGTCCGACAGCGACGCGCCGCGGGCAAGACGGATGATCTCGCCGTTGCCGCGGGGCAGCCGCACGCCACCGACGGCGGGCGCCTGCATGTTCTCGTATTCGGCGCGCTTCGCCCGCTTCGACTTACGGCCACGACGCGGAGCGCCACCGGGGCGACCGAACGCACCCGCTGCGCCACCACGGCCACCGGGACCACCGGGACGACCGCCGCCGCCACCGGGACGGCCACGGAAACCACCGGCCGCGGGTGCACCGGCACCCTGACCTGCACCGGGGGCACCGCCACCGCCACCGCGGTAGCCGCCACCGCCGCCACCGGGACGACCTGCGCCGCCACCGGGA
>NZ_JBCGFB010000064.1:0-32429 GCF_038752175.1 Nocardia sp. No.11
CGTACTGCGGCGGCTGCGCCGGATAACCGTTGGCGGGTTCCAGCGGAGCACCGGCGGGCACCGGCGCGGGCTGCACCGGCGGCCACGGCTCGCCGCGCTCGGCGGCCAGCTCGCCCGGGGTCTTCACCGGGGGCTTGTCGGACGGAAGACGGTCACCGAAGTCGTTGAACGCGGTGATCCGCGGCCGCTTCTCGACCCCGGCCAGCACCTCTTCGAGATCCTTGCGGTGCAGGGTCTCGCGCTCGAGCAGCGCGGTCGCCAAGGCGTCGAGCTGCTCGCGGTACTCGCTCAGGATGGACCAGGCCTCGGTGTGCGCGGCCTCGATCAGGTTGCGCACCTCCTCGTCGATCTCGCGGGCCACCTCGTGCGAGTAGTCCGACGCGACGCCCATCGAGCGGCCGAGGAACGGGTCGCCCTGCTCCTGGCCGTAGCGGACCGCGCCGAGACGCGCGCTCATGCCGTACTCGGTGACCATGCCGCGCGCGATCTTGGTCGCCTGGTCGATGTCGGAGGACGCGCCGGTCGTCGGCTCGTGGAACACCAGTTCCTCGGCCGCGCGGCCACCCATCGCGAACACCAGCCGGGCGATCATCTCCGAGCGGGTCATCAGGCCCTTGTCGTCCTCGGGCACCGTCATGGCGTGGCCGCCGGTGCGGCCGCGCGCCAGAATGGTGACCTTGTAGACCGGCTCGATGTCGGGCATCGCCCAGGCCGCCAGGGTGTGGCCGCCCTCGTGGTAGGCGGTGATCTTCTTCTCGTGCTCGCTGATGATCCGGCTCTTGCGGCGCGGACCACCGATGACCCGGTCGACCGACTCCTCCAGCGATTCACCGGTGATGACCGAGCCGTGCTCACGCGCGGTGAGCAGCGCGGCCTCGTTGATGACGTTGGCCAGATCGGCGCCGGACATGCCGACGGTGCGCTTGGCCAGACCCTCGAGGTCGGCGTCGGGCGAGATCGGCTTGCCCTGCGAGTGCACCCGCAGGATCGCGCGACGACCGGCCAGGTCGGGGTTGCCGACCGGGATCTGCCGGTCGAAGCGGCCGGGCCGCAGCAGCGCGGGATCGAGGATGTCGGGGCGGTTGGTCGCCGCGATCAGGATGATGCCGGTGCGGTCACCGAAGCCGTCCATCTCGACGAGCAGCTGGTTGAGGGTCTGCTCACGTTCGTCGTGGCCACCGCCGAGGCCGGCGCCGCGCTGGCGGCCGACCGCGTCGATCTCGTCGACGAAGATGATGCAGGGGCTGTTCTGCTTGGCCTGCTCGAACAGGTCGCGCACGCGCGAGGCACCGACACCGACGAACATCTCGACGAAGTCCGAGCCGGAGATGGTGAAGAACGGGACGCCCGCCTCTCCGGCGACGGCGCGCGCGAGCAGCGTCTTACCGGTTCCGGGGGGACCGTAGAGCAGCACGCCCTTCGGGATCTTCGCGCCCAGGGCCTGGTAGCGGGCCGGATTCTGCAGGAAATCCTTGATCTCGTACAGCTCTTCGACGGCCTCGTCGGCGCCGGCGACATCGGCGAACGTGGTCTTGGGCATGTCCTTGGACAGCTGTTTGGCCTTGGACTTGCCGAAGCCCATCATGCCGCCGCGACCACCGCCCTGCATGCGCGACATCACGAAGATGAACAGGCCGACCAGCAGCACCATCGGCACGATGAACAGCAGCAGCTGGGACAGCCAGCTCTCCTGCTTGACCACCGTGTCGTACTTCGCGCCGGACTTCTGCACCGCGTCGAAGATCTGCGCCGACGTCTCACCGCCGCCCGGGTACTTGGCGACGATCTTGGTGTTGTTGTTCGTCGCCTCGTTGCCATTGTTCAGTTCGATGCGGAGCTGCTGCTCCTTGTCATCGATCTGGACGTTCTTGACGTTGGCTTTGTCGTTCAGCTGGCTGAGCGCCACGGAAGTGTCGACGCTCTCCCAGCCGCGCGTGTCATCGCTGAGGAAGCTGAACAGCCAGATCATCAGCATGATGCCCGAGATGATCGCCAAAGTGCGAAACACTGTCTTGCGGTTCATAGAGCGTCGGCCGGACGGCCCAGTCCTTTCCGGTTATTTCTCCGGGTGTGCCTAGCGAAGCGTCGAGATCGGCGGGTTTCGGATGCGGACATGCCACGTTACCGCGTACGGTCTAGTTCGATACATCGCGCAGTTCGGCTGCTGGTGCAGTTGCACTGGTCAACGTTCAGAGCTGGGGAACGGTTCCCGAAAGCTCCGAACGCGTTGTTGCAAGTGGCCACAATCATGTCATGCCCGCCTTATCGTGGGCGACGACACAACTACAGCGCAGGGGGTATGGACATCGTCGAGCTACGAACACCCACAGCGATTCTGCGCCACGGCAGTGGACGTCTCACCGTTCTGCGGCCGGGTACCGATGGCGAACGGGTTCTCGATGTTCCCATCGCCGACCTGCTCAAGGTGCGGCTGAACCGGCGCGCCGACGACGCGGTGGTGATCGAGATCTACCTGCGCTACCCCACCCCGGTGCTCACCGGCGTGCCCGCCGACCGCACCCCGCTACCGGTCCTCATCGCCGAACACGACGTGCCCGCCGCGCTCGGCATCGTCGACCGGATCAACGACCAGATCATGGCCACCCAGCGCATCGACGTCGCCGCGCCGGACCTCACCCCGCCCGCCCCGGAATGGGGCAAGTCGGGGCCGGTCAGGGCCGATGTCGAGCGCGCGGTGCGCCGGATGGCGCCGCGCAAGGAGGCCCGCTCGGCGATCAACGCGCTGCACCGCTACGTCACCCCCGACGAGTACGTGCTCGAGACCGCGATCGCCGTCGCCGCGCCGCCCGCGGGCAACGGCACCGGTCTGCTCGCGGCGACCACCACCCGGCTGCTGTTCATCTCCATCGGCAGCGGCGAACGCTACGCCCACGAGTTGGCCGTGGCCGCGATCCTCGGTGCCCGCACCGTCGACGGCGCGCGCTCGGCGCCCGGCGAGATCGACACCAGGCACGGCGGCTCGGGCATGGACGTCAGCGACGGCAACCGGACGCTGCATTTCGCCGGCGCCGACCGGGCCGACACCGAACGGGTGACCTGCGCGGTCAACTTCGCCGTGCGCAGGCAGGCCGCCGACGGCGCGGCCGGGCCCGCCGACCCGGGCGTCTCCCAGCTCTACGCGGAGTGGGAACTCCTGGTCGAGCGGCATTCGCTAGGCATGGTCGACGACACCCAGTTCCAGCGCTACGGGCGCGGGATCCTGCGCAGTCTGTAACCGGGGACCGCCCTGCCCCGCCCGACCGCGAGGCGGGGCGGGACCTCAGGGGCGCGAACGCGCCGACGTTGCGAGAACTCAGCCCTCGTCGGTGT
The DNA here is from genome assembly GCF_038752175.1 of Nocardia sp. No.11. Classification (NCBI taxonomy): domain Bacteria; kingdom Bacillati; phylum Actinomycetota; class Actinomycetes; order Mycobacteriales; family Nocardiaceae; genus Nocardia; species Nocardia sp. No.11. The sequence goes on from NZ_JBCGFB010000064.1 coordinate 3,331, forward strand.
CGGTTTTCTGTTCGGGCTCGTTCAACTCGATCCGGCGCCACGGGCTGGTCGGGCGGGTCCACAGCCGTAGCAATTCCATCCGGCGGTCGACGCCGCCGTTCTTGAGCTCGGCGAGGTCCTCGGTGGCCTGCCAGTAGGTCCAGCCGGCCAGGTAGGCGTCGCCGAACTGGCGCCAGTTGCGGTAGCGGCGCTGGGCGGGCGCGAGGGCGCGCATGCAGTACTCCCACGCGACATCGGCATCGATGTAGCCGGCGGTGAACGCCATCCGGGCGACCGCGACGACGCGGGCCAGGTCCCAGGCGGAGATGTCGTTGGGCAGCGGGCGGGCCAGGTGGTCGGTGAAACCGATCTTGATGGCCTGGGCCCAGATGTCGTAGTCGCGGACCAGCGCCTCGGGGTTGTCCATGCCGCGGAACGAGCCGACCTGGCGTAGGAAGGCGCGATGGCGATCGGCCCGCTCACCGAAGCGGTCGCGTTCGCTGGCGTTGATCGAGGCCATCACCAGCGGATGCACCAGCGCGTAGAGCGGAGCGTGCATGCCATCGAGGAGCTGTTCCATCGACGCGCGCGCCTCGGTGCCGTCGGTGATGCCCCACGCGCCGGTGAGGGTGTCGATGGCGAGTTCGCGGCGATCCCCGAGCGGGTGCTCGCGCTCGGGGCCGAGCAGCATCGCGTCGTGGAAGGCGTCCCAGCGGGTGGAGTAGAAGGCGCCCAGCGCCAGCGCGCGAAGTTCATCGTCGCTCACACCGGCTCCGGACCAGTGGTCTTCCTCGCGGCCGTCCAGTTCCGGGTAGGGAAAGGTGGTCAGCGCTGGTACTCCCCTGGCAGGCATGGGGCCGAGTCTAGTGCGGCGGGTGCCGTCCTGGGCCTAGGAGCGAATCTCCTTTCTTGGCCTGCCGTGACCTGCCACACAGGTCTATGGTTCTGACATGTGTAGAAATATCACCGTCTTGCGTGGTCTGGAGCCTGCCGCCACCGAGCAGGAGATCTACGCTGCCGCCTTGCAATACGTGCGCAAAGTCGGCGGCATCTCCGGGCTGAGCAGCACCACCAAACCCGCGGTCGACAAGGCCGTCGCGGCCATCGCCGCGGCCACCACGACGCTGCTGGCCGAGCTCCCCGATCGCCGGGTCCCCCCGCCCACCGAACCGCCGCTGCGCCGGATCGCGGCCAGGGACGGCGCGGTTCAGGAGACCCCGTAGGCGGCGACGCAGTCCAGCGCCACCTCCAGCGCGAGCGCGCGCTCGGACACCGGGTGTCCGAGAATCTCCTCCACCCGGGCGATCCGGTAGCGCACCGTGTTCTTGTGCACGCCCAACGCGCGCGCGGCTTCCTCCGGGCTGCGCTGTGCGCGCAGATAGGCGTGCAGAGTCGCGCGTAGCCGCGTCGCGACCGGGTCGGCGCCGGTGAGCCCGCGCAGTTCGCGCGCGATCAGCCCGCGCATCGCGGCCGTGTCGATCCCGGCCAGATAGGCGATCTCGACCTCGCGGTAACTGGTGACCGCGCCCGTGCCGTGCTCGGCGACCCGCCGTGCCGCGACGGCCTCCCGATGACTGGCCGCGAAACCGTCGACGTGCGCGCCCGGCATCCCGAACGCCACCCGTACCGGCGCGGGCACCTCGCAGCGCGCGATCCGGTCGGCGATCTCGGCGTCGTCCTCGACCGCCGCCCAGGCCCACAGCCCGCTGGCGCTGGCCGCGACGGTGAGCAGGCCGGTGGCGCCCAGCGTGGCGGCGATCCTGCTCGCGGTGCGGTCGAGCAGGCCGCCGGGTTCCTCGCCGCCCGCGTCGCCGATCCAGAGCAGAAACGCCAGATGACGTTGCGAGAGCCGGTACCCGAGGCCGATCGAGGCCTGGTCGACGTCGACCGCGGTGCCCGCCAGCAGCGCGCGCACCAGTTCGGTGCGGGTATTGAGGGCATCGCGCAGTACCCGTTCACGCTCGGCCATGAAGGTGCCGGTGAGCTGCTCGATCGACAGCCCCATCCAGGTGGTCGACCGCTCGAACAGGCGCAGCAGGACCGTGCGTTCCAGATCCGGCGGCACCTGTCCCTCGTCGACGGTCTCGGTCATCACCGCGAGGGTCTCGGCCAGGCCGGCCTGATACGCGCGCAGCAGCACCCGGATGTCGAGACCGCGGCGGGCGATCGTCCTGGCCAGGACGTGCGCTTCCTCGGGCAGGATGAGGTCGTCGCTGTCGGTGGCGAGGCCGCTGAGCACGACCCGGGCGTGCGCGCGGGTGCTGGCGGCCAGGTCGCGGCGCAGATCGGGGTCGTCGAGTTCGGGTGAGGCGGCCAGCACGGCCGCGTCGAGCCGGGCGACGATCCGATCCATGGTCTGCGTGCGCAGCAGATCGAACACGAACTCGGCGAACCAGCCGCGCACCTGTTCGCTGATTTGTTCTCCAGACACCAAAAGACCCGATTTCGTTGACGTGAACGGCCAAGAATCCGCGCTCTCATTGTGCCAGGCTGATAGATGGTGAACTGATTCACACAACGCAGTGGGGAGCACGACAGTGACCGAACTCGACCAGACCGCCGCGGCCGACGCCCAGGTGATCGCGGTGCGCAATCCGGCAACCGGCGAGCAGACCGGCTCGGTGCCGATCGTGGCGCCGGACGAAGTGGCGGCCGCGGTCCGGGAACTACGCCTCTACCAGCCCGAATGGGAGGCCATCGGGCCCGAGGGCCGCAAGAAGTGGCTGCTGAAGATGCAGGACTGGCTCATCGACAACACCGAGCACCTGGCCGCGGTCCTGCAATCCGAGACCGCCAAGCCGCGCGTCGACGCGCTCATCGACCCGGCCTTCGCCGTCGACCTCCTCGGCTACTACGCGCGCCGGGCGGGCAAGTTCCTCGCCGACGAGCATCCCTCCCCGCACAGCCCGCTGGCCCGGGTGAAGTCGCTGACCGTCGCCTACCGGCCGTACCCGGTCGTCGGGGTGATCACGCCGTGGAACTTCCCGCTCGCGATGCCCGCGATCGACGTGTTCCCGGCGCTGGCCGCCGGTGCCGCGGTGATCCTCAAGCCGTCGGAGGTGACGCCGCTGTCGGCGGTCGAGCTGGCCCGCGGCTGGGCCGAGATCGGCGCGCCGCCGGTGTTCAAGGTGGTCACCGGCGCGGGCGCGACCGGCGCGGCTGTCGTCGAGAACGCCGACTACATCCAGTTCACCGGCTCCACGGCGACCGGCCGCAAGATCGCGGCCGCCTGCGCGGAGCGGATGGTGCCCTACAGCCTCGAGCTCGGCGGCAAGGACCCGGCCATCGTGCTGGCCGACGCCGACATCGACCGCGCCGCGCACGGCATCGCCTTCGGCGGCATGTTCAACGCCGGACAGGTCTGCATCTCGGTGGAGCGGGTCTACGTCGAGGCGCCGGTCTACGACGAGTTCGTCACCAAGCTGACCGCCGCCGTCGCCGCCCTGCGCCAGGGCGAGGACGGGCGGGAATCGAACAACGACGTGGGCGCGCTGGCCAACGAGAACCAGGTGCGGATCGTGCAGCGCCACGTCGACGAGGCGATCGCGGCGGGCGCGCGGGCGACCACCGGCGGCAAGCGCACCGGGGTCGGCACCTTCTTCGAGCCGACCGTGCTCGTCGACGTCGACCATTCGATGTCGTGCGTGGCCGAGGAGACCTTCGGCCCGACGCTGCCGGTGATGAAGGTGGCCGACGAGGCCGAGGCGATCCGGCTGGCCAACGATTCCAGCTACGGCCTGTCGGCGTCGGTGTGGACCGGTGACAAGGCGCGCGGCGAACGCGTGGCCCGGCAGCTGAACGCGGGCGCGGTCAATATCAACGACGTGTTCTCGAACCTGTTCAACCCGGCGATGCCGATGGGCGGCTGGGGTCTGTCCGGTGTCGGCGCGCGCTGGGGCGGGGCGGCGGGAGTGCGCAAGTACTGCCGCGCGCAGGCGATGACCAAGCCGAAGCTGCCGACCATGAGCAAAGAGCTGTTCTGGTACCCGTACGACATGAACAAGCTCGTCGTCATGGTGAGTGCGATGCGGGTCGCCGGTGCGCGCGGCCTGCGCCGGATCGACCTGCCCGCGGTGTGGCGACTCAAGAGCGGCAAATGAGCACGGCGGTCCGCGATCTCGTCGTCGTGATCACCGGCGGCGCCCGCGGCATCGGACTCGCCACGGCCACACGGCTGCGCGAGCACGGCGCGCGGGTGGCGATCGGTGACATCGACGAGGCGGCGGTGAAGGCGGCGGGCGATTTCGCGCTGTCGGGCGCCCTCGACGTGACCGATCCGGTCTCGTTCGAGGCCTTCCTCGACGAGGTGGAGCGCACCGTCGGCCCGATCGACGTGCTGATCAACAACGCGGGCATCATGCCGACGGGCCTGCTCGTCGACGAGCCCGACCGGGTGACCCGCCGGATTCTCGAGATCAACGTCTACGGCGTGATCCTCGGTTCCAAGCTGGGCCTGGCGCGGATGCTGCCGCGTGGGCGCGGGCACGTCATCAACATCGCCTCGCTGGCCGGCGAGACCCACATCCCCGGGCTGGCGACCTACAACGCCAGCAAGCACGCGGTGCTCGGCTTCACCGACACCCTGCGCGAGGAGTATCGCGGGTCGGGTCTGCGCTTCTCGGCGGTGCTGCCGACGCTGACGAAGACCGAGCTGGGCGCCGGGGTGCAGACCAACTGGTTGTTGCAGCCGGCCGAACCGGACCAGATCGCCGCGGCGATCGAGGGGTTGATCGGGTCGCCGCGGTCCAAGGTGCGGGTGTCGGCGTTCGCGGGGTATCTGTCCCGGTTCGTGAACCTGCTGCCCGAGGCGGTCGGCGACGCGCTCGGCCGGGCGCTGGGGTCGAGCACGGTCTTCCTCGGCGATGTCGACACGTCGGCGCGGCGGGCCTACGAGGAGCGTGCTCGCGAGAGCTGAGTGGCCGCCATCCGGCCGCCCGCGCACGGGTCGCGGCGGCCGGATTCCACACACCGAAACCTGTTTGTGACGAAACTCACTGCGCGCCAGGCTTTCCTGCGCGGACAGTGGTCAGCGGTCTGTTTTCCCGCTCGCCGCGACCGCTCCGGCGCACGCCACAGCGCGCCGGTTCGTGTGAGTCCCGACGCATTTTCGCTGGTCAACCGCCCAGCAAACCCGCGCCGGCCGAGCACGGCCGGTCGATCGCACACAAATGACGTCTCAATGATGCAGCGCACCATGTCAGGCCATATGCTGTGCGATACCAACCTGGTGACTGTTTTGATCCACCTACGCGAACTTCCTTGCCCGTTTTGGCTGGAATTTCCCGACCGATTCTGATAGCAAGGTGCTATGGACCCGCATTTGCGCGATCTGCGGTATTTCGTCGCCGTCGCTGAGGAACTGCATTTCACCAACGCCGCTCAGCGGCTGCACATCGCTCAGCCGACGCTCTCACGCCAGATCCGCCAGCTCGAACGCCAGCTCGACGTGGTCCTGTTCGACCGCAACCAGCGCAGTGTCGCCCTGACCGTCGCCGGTAAGGAACTCCTCGAAGGCGCACGCAAGATCCTGGAGCTGTGGGAGGTGACCAACGTCTCCCTGCAGGAAGCCGGTGAAGTACTGCGCGTTGGCATCCAGTCCGCCCTCGGCCGCGGCCTGCTCAACGACCTGGAGAGCGCCAGCGGCCACCGCTTGGCCCTGCACGCCGCCTCCTGGAACGACCCGTCCAGTGGCCTGGCGGGCCGCCAGGCCGACCTGGCCCTGGTGTGGCTGCCGCTGCCCGACCCCAACCGCTACCGCTGGCAGGTGCTGCGCACCGAGCCGCGCTGGGTGCTGCTGCCCGAGAACCACCCGCTCGCCGAGCAGGAGACGATCGAGTTCGCCGATCTGCTCGACGAGCCGTTCGTCGCCCTGCCGACCGAGGCGGGCGCGGTCCGTGACTTCTGGCTCGGCAACGACGCCCGCGGCGGCCGCGCCGCCAAGATCGGCGCCGAGGCTGCCACCCCCGAGGACAAGCTCGAGGCCGTGAGCCTGGGCCTGGGCGTGTGCCTGCTCGCGGAGAACAACGTGCCGATGTACCGCTGGCCCGGTCTGACCGCGCGTCCGGTCGCCGGACTCACCCCGTGCGAGCTGGCGGTGGCGTGGCGCGCCGACGACACCAGGCCCACCATCCTGGAATTCGCCGGTCGCGCCGTCGACGGCGGGTTCTCCGAACCGCAGCCGCAGCCGCAGCCGATCGCGGTCTAGTTCGACAGTTCCAGTTGGGCGGCGAGGCCGAGCAAGGTGGCCTCGCTGCCCGGCGGACCGGCCAGCTGCGCCGAGAGCGGGGTGTGCGCCTCGGGATGGGTGCCCATCGGCACCGACGCGGCGGGCCAGCCGACCAGATTCCAGATGCCGGTGAACGGCGCGTAGCGCACCGAGCCGAGGACATTCGCGGTCCAGCCGCGCCCACTCCACTGTTTGGCCTTGGGCGGCGGCGCCGCGAGCGTGGGGGTGATCACCACGTCGAAGTTCTCGAAGAAGTCGACCAGCCTCGCCTCGGTCCGGTCGACCTGGTCCGGGCGCACCAACCGCAGCCGCCGGATCAGCCTGCCCACCGCGAGATGCCGCTTCGTACGGCGTTGCAGCAGGTCGGGGTGCGGAAGCCGGGCGGCATCGCCCAGGCCGACGCTGGGCCAGCGCAGCAGCATCATCAGCGCCGCGTCGCCGTAGGGCAGCTCGACCGGTTCCACCAGGTGACCGGCCGCCGCCGCGCGCGCACCCGCCGTGCGCGCTGCCGCCGTCCAGTGTCGATCCACCCGGACCAGTCGCGACGGCGGAGCCACGGCAAGTCCGATGCGTAGTCGCTGGGGCGCGCGTAGCTCGGCCAGATCCGATCGGCCCGCCAGCACCGACAGCGCCAGCGCCGCGTCCGACACGGTCGTCGCGAGCACCCCGTTCTCGGCCATGCCGCCCCAGGAGTCGACGCCGATCTCGGCGGGCACCACCTGTCGACCCGGCTTGATCCCGAAGACACCGCACGCCGCGGCGGGCACCCGGATCGAACCGAGGCCGTCGTTGCCGTGCGCGATCGGCACGAGTCCGGCGGCGACCGCGGCGGCCGCCCCGCCCGAGGACCCACCGGCGGACCGGCCGACATCGCGCGGATTGCGGGTGACGGTCCCGTCCTCGTCGGTCGTCGCCCACAGCCCGAGTTCGGGCATCGCGGTCACCCCGACGACGATCGCGCCCGCGGCGCGCAGCCGGGCCACCACCGGATGATCGGCCGACGCCGGTTCCGCCGCGGTCGCGGCGGAACCGGTCCTGGTCGGCACCCCGGTGACCTCGATGTTCTGCTTCACCGCGACCGGCACGCCGGCCAACGGCAGCTCGTCCAGTTCGTCGCGGTCGGTCAGCTCACGCGCCTCCGCGAGCGCCTGTTCGGCGCGCACGACGGTGAACGCGTTGATCTTGCGATTCTCCGAGGAAATACGGGTCAGTGCCTCGGTCACCACGTCGGTGGGCGTGATCGTGCCCGCGCGTACCCGGGCAGCCAGCGCCGCAGCCGGGCCGCCGATGGGGTATTCGTCGGCGGGGGGGCGGGAAGAGTTCATCGCCACCTCAGCGTCCGTCACGCCGTCGTCGTCGACGGACTCCCATGCTACCGCTGTGAGGTCATCGTGCATGTGCGGATTCGCCCCCGTCGCATGGTCGTCGAAATTCGGGTGATCTGCTCTCGAGGCGCAAAGTATCATTCGGGTACGGCTCGGGGGCCGATGGTGTCGGGTGTGGCGGAAGGAATTTCGCTCCGATCCGCGCGAACCTTAGGTCGGTTTGGATGAGCGATAACACCGGAAGCGGTGACGGGCCCGACACGAGCGCCGGTCCGGCAACGAACGTGCGCGCGGACATGGTCGAGGCGTTCGCCGCGGCATGGGGATCGACCGGCCGGCCGCCCGACATCTCCGAGTTCCTGCCCGACGCGATGACCCTGCGCAGACAGGCACTGCACGAGCTGATCCGCGTCGATCTGCGGCACCGGTGGCTGCAGCACGCCGGCGAGACCGTCGCTCGCAAGCGCCTGGCCGACTACTGCGCGGAGTTCCCCGAACTCGCGCGCACGACCCTGCCCGCCGGGCTGGTCTTCGAGGAATTCGTCATCCGCAGGCACAGCGGCGAACGCGTCGACCCTCGCGACTGCCTGCGCGAATATCCGGATCAGGCGCCGAGTCTGCGTGGTCTGCTCAACACCGATGAGCTCGAGCAGAGCACTCACCGCACCGACGATCCCGACCCGACGGTGAACCAACCGCCCGCGTCGCGTCGTACTACCCAGGTGACCACGCCCGAGCTCGATCTCACCGCGACAGCGACCGCTGCGGCCACCGCCGCGGCGACCGCCGACGCGTCGGGACCCGGCCGGTTCGAGCCGCTGGACCGGATCGAGATCGGCCAGCGGATCGGTGATTTCGAGCTGCTGACCGGGCTCGGTGCCGGCGCGTTCGCGCGGGTCTTCCTGGCCAGGCAGACCTCGATGCAGCGGCTGGTCGCGGTGAAGATCTCCGCCGACCGCGGCACCGAACCGCAGACCCTGGCCCAGCTCGACCACGACTACATCGTGCGCGTGTTCGACCAGCAGCTGCTCGACACCGACTCGGCGCCGTCCGCGGCCCGCCGCCTGCGGCTGCTCTACATGCAGTTCCTGCCCGGCGGCACGCTGCTCGGCCTGCTGCGCTGGGTCCGCGCGACCCCACCCGAGGAGCGCAGCGGCAAGCTGCTGCTCGACGCGGTGGACACGGCGATGGAGGAGAAGGGCGAGATCCGCCCCACCGACTCGAGCGTGCGCACCGAACTGGCCGACCTGACCTGGCCCGAGACCGTGGCCTGGCTGGGCAGGCGGCTGGCCGAAGCCCTCGACTACGCGGCCGCGCACGGCGTGCTGCACCGCGATGTCAAGCCCGCCAACGTCCTGCTCACCGCCGAGGGCGTGCCCAAACTCGCCGACTTCAACATCAGCTTCAGCCGCACCGTCGCAGGCACCAGCCCGGTGTCGTATTTCGGCGGCTCACTGTCGTACATGTCGCCCGAACAGCTCGAGGCCTGCCATCCCGGGCTCGGCCGCAGCGCCGCCGACCTCGACACCCGCGCCGACATCTACTCCCTCGGCGTCGTGCTCTGGGAACTGCTGACCGGCGCGAAGCCCTTCGACGACAGCACCGCCGAGGCCGCGGGCGGCGGCGACGAGACCACCCTCGAGGCCATGCTGGAACGCCGCACCGGCGGCGTCGACGCGGCCGCGCTGGACCGGGTACCCGCGAACTGCCCGGCCGCCCTGCGCCGGGTCCTGCTGACCTGCCTGGAACCCGACCGCTCCCGCCGCTGGCCCGACGGCGCGGTGCTGGCCAAGCAGTTCGACCTGTGCCTGGACGAGCGTGCCCGCGACCTGGTCGACCCGCCGCCGAAGAGCTGGCGGATGATGCTGCGCCGGTTGCCGCTGCTGGTGATGGTGATCGCCATCGGCATCCCGAACGCGCTGGCGTCCTGGTACAACATCGTGCACAACCAGACGCTGGTGGTGAGCAGGCTCAGTGAGACCGCGCAGCAATCGTTCGTGGTGATCACCGCCGGGGTGAACCTCGTGTTCTTCCCCGCGGGCACCGTCCTGCTCATCTACCTGGCCCGATTCGTCCTGTCGGTGCCGCGGGGCATGCGCCACGGCAAGCGCTACGACCCGGCGACGCTACGCCGCACCAGACACGACACCCTGCGCCTGGGCGACCGCGCGGTGGTCGTCGCGTTCTCGCTGTGGGCCCTGTCCGGCATCACCTTCCCGATCGCCCTGCGCCTGGCCTCGGGCGATGTGCCCGCGCACGCGGTCATCCACTTCCTGGCCTCGCTGCTGGTCTGCGGTGCGATCGCGGTCGCCTACCCGTTCTTCCTGGTGACCTTCTACCTGGTCCGCTGCATCTACCCGATCTTCCTGCGGCACGGCGAGATCAGCACCGACGACGCCATCTGGCTGCGCGCGCTCAGCCGTCGGTGCACCTGGTACCTGGCGGTCGCCGCGTCGGTCCCCCTGCTGGCGGTGGCGGGCGTGACCTTCCTGCCGCCCACCGACATCACCCAGGTGATCGTGGCGGTCCGGGTGCTGTGCGTCGGCGGCATCGTCGCCTTCGTCGGCTCCTACCTGCTGTTCCGTCAGCTCGAGGCCGACCTGGCCGCGCTGGAGCGGGTCGTGAGCTGACCGCCGGGATGAACCCTGCGGATGCCCGCGGCCGTACCACCCGTAGTGAGCTCCACACGCACGACCGAGGCGACCCGGCCCGCGCTCGAGACCGCGTACCCGGCCGACCGACGTGGGCTCGACCGGATCGAGGTCGGCGCGCGGATCGGTGACTTCGAGCTGCTCACCGAGCTCGGCACGGGCGCGTTCGCTCGCGTCTTCCTGGCCCGGCAGCGATCGATGCAGCGGCTGGTCGCGGTGAAGATCTCCGCCGACGCGGGCACCGAGCCACAGACGCTGGCCCAGCTCGACCACGACTACATCGTGCGCGTGTTCGACCAGCAGATTCTCGACGATCCCACCGACGGCTCGCCCCGGCTGCGCATGCTCTACATGCAGTTCCTGCCCGGCGGCACCCTGCTCGACGTGCTGCGCTGGGTCCGTGCGACGCCACCCGCCCAGCGCACGAGCGCCCTGCTGCTCGACGCGGTCGACGCCGCCATGAAGGAGAAGGGCGAGATCCGCCCCACCGACTCGGCCGTGCGCACCGAGATCGCAGGCCTGAGCTGGCCGGAAACGGTCGCCTGGCTGGGCAGCCGGTTGGCGTCGGCCTTGCGGCACGCCTCGGCCAACGGCGTCCTGCACCGCGACGTGAAACCGGCGAATGTGCTGCTCACCGCCGAGGGCGTGCCCAAACTCGCCGACTTCAACATCAGCTTCAGCCGCTCGACCGACACCAGTCCGGTCTCGTATTTCGGCGGCTCACTGGCCTACATGTCGCCGGAACAGCTCGAGGCGTGCCATCCCGGCTACGACCGCACCGCCGCCGACCTCGACACCCGCGCCGACATCTACTCCCTCGGCGTGCTGCTCTGGGAACTGCTCACCGGCGCCAAACCCTTCGACGACACCACCGTCCCCGACGACGACCTACGCCCGGAGATCGCCTTGGACGCTGCCCTGGAGCGCCGGGCCGGAGGCGCCACCGCGGCGGCCGTCGACCAGGTCCCCGCCGACTGCCCCGCCGCCCTGCGCCGCATCCTGCTGACCTGCCTGTCCCCCGACCGCGCCGAGCGGTGGGCCGACGGTGCGATCCTGGCCGCCCAATTCGACCTGTGCCTGGATCAGCACGCGCGCGGCCTCGTCGACCCGCCACCGAACAGCTGGCGAATCCGACTGCGGCCGTTCCTGTTTCCCCTCCTGGCGCTGTCGATCGCGATCCCGAACGTGCTGGCCGCCTACTACCAGCGACAGCTGAACACGACCCTGATCCACAGCAGGCTCGACCCCGCCACCCGCGCCACTCAGCGCGACGTCGCCGACCTCACCAACCTGATCTTCTTCTCGGCGGGCGGCGCCACGCTGATCTATCTGGGGCGCCGACTGCTGACCATCCCGCACCGGCTGCGCACCGGACGGCACTGTCCGCCCCGGGCTCTCGAACTGGCCAGACAGGACTGTCTGCGACTCGGCCATCTGGCCATCGCGGTGGTGTTCGTGCTGTGGGTCGCGGCGGGGGTGATCTACGCGATCACCATCGGCGTCGCGGACGGCGACCTGCCGGTCCGCACCGCGGTGCACCTGCTGCTGGTGTCCGCGATCTGCGCCGCCGTGGCGATGACGTACCCGTTCTTCCTGATCACGCTGTACCTGCTGCGCTGCGTCTATCCGATGTTCCTGCACCACGGCCAGGACTTCCGCGACGACGGCGGCTCGCTGACGGCACTGGCCGCCCGGTGCCGTCGGTACCTGGTGGTCGCGGCGTCGATTCCGCTGCTGGTCGTCGCCAGCGCGACATTCCTGCCGGTCCCGGATCTGCTGACCACGCTTACCCCGCTGCGCACGATCTGCGTGGGCGGGATGATCGGTTTCGTCGGCTCCTATGTGCTGTTCCGGATCATCGAATCCGATATCCGCGCGCTGCTGCGGGTGACCGGGTCCGGCTACCCCCGCGCGGGTCCTCCGAGATCGCGATGAACCACCCGACGGTCGCGTCCGTACCCCCGGCGTGAGCTCCACACGCACCGTCGAGGCGACCAGACCCGCGCTCGACCGCACCGGCGCGGCGCATCCGACCGATCGGCGCGGACTCGACCAGATCGCGGTCGGCACCAGGATCGGCGATTTCGACCTGCTCACCGAGCTCGGGTCCGGCGCGTTCGCCCGCGTCTTCCTGGCCCGGCAGCGATCGATGCAGCGGCTGGTCGCGGTGAAGATCTCCGCCGACACCGGCAGCGAGCCACAGACGCTGGCCCAGCTCGACCACGACTACATCGTGCGCGTGTTCGACCAGCAGGTGCTCGACGCGCCCGCTGACGGCTCACCGCGATTGCGGCTGCTGTACATGCAGTTCCTGCCCGGCGGCACCCTGCTCGGGGTGCTGCGCTGGGTCCGCGCGACCCCGCCCGCCGAGCGCACGAGCGCCCTGCTGCTCGACGCCGTCGACACGGCGATGGAGGAGAAGGGCGAGATCCGCCCCACCGACTCGGCTGTGCGCACCGAGATCGCCGGGCTGAGCTGGCCGGAAACGGTCGCCTGGCTGGGCAGCAGGCTAGCCGCCGCCCTGCGACACGCGACGGGCAACGGCGTCCTGCACCGCGACGTGAAACCGGCCAACGTCCTGCTCACCGCCGAGGGCATCCCCAAACTCGCCGACTTCAACATCAGCTTCAGTCGCTCGACCGACACCGACCCGGTGTCCTACTTCGGCGGCTCACTGGCCTACATGTCCCCCGAACAGCTCGAAGCCTGCCACCCCGGCTACGACCGCACCGCCGCCGACCTCGACACCCGCGCCGACATCTACTCCCTCGGCGTGCTGCTGTGGGAACTGCTCACCGGCGCCAAACCCTTCGACGACACCACCGTCCCGCTCGACGAGCTGCGCCCGGAGATCGCCCTGGACGCCGCCCTGGAACGTCGCGACGACGGCATCACCGCCGCCGCGCTCGCGCAGGTGCCCGCCGACTGCCCCGCCGNGCTCGACGAGCTGCGCCCGGAGATCGCCCTGGACGCCGCCCTGGAACGTCGCGACGACGGCATCACCGCCGCCGCGCTCGCGCAGGTGCCCGCCGACTGCCCCGCCGCGCTGCGCCGGGTCCTGCTGACCTGCCTGGCCGCCGACCGCGCGGATCGCTGGCCCGACGGCGGTGTCCTCGCCGCGCAGTTCGACCTCTGTCTGGACCCGCGCGCCCGCGACCTCGTCGACCCGCCGCCGACCTGCCTGCGCGCCCGGCTGCGCCCGTACCTGTTTCCCATCCTGGCGCTGTCGATCGCGCTCCCCAACCTGCTGGCCGCGCTCTACAACGCCCGGCTGAACACCGCGCTGATCGTCGACCGGCTCGACCCCGGCACCAGGTCGACCCTGCTGACGGTCGCGGGCGTGACGAACGTGCTCTTCTTCTCGATGGGCGCCGTGACGCTGATCTACCTGGCCCGGCGGCTGTTGATCGTGCCCCGGCGATTACGGGCGGGCCTGCGGTGCTCGCCGGGCGCGCTCGACCGCGCCCGGCGCGACTGCCTGCGATTCGGCAATCAGGCCGTCGCGGTGGCGGTCGTTCTGTGGCTGTCGGCGGCCGTCGTCTTCGCCGTCACGATCGCGCTGACGGGCAACGGCCTGACCGTGCGCACGGCGGTGCACTTCCTCATCGCGGCGGCGATCAGCGCGGCCATCGCGATGACCTACCCGTTCTTCCTGATCACGCTCTATCTCACGCGCTGCGTCTACCCGCTGTTCGTGCACCACGGACAGGACTTCCGCGCCGACGGCGCGGCGCTGACGGGGCTGGTCGGGCACTGTCACCGCTATCTCATGACGGCCGCGTCGATTCCCCTGCTCGCGATCGCGAGCGCGACCTTCCTGCCGATACCGGATCTGTTGTCGACCACCACCCTGCTCCGCGCCATCTGTGTGGGCGGGGCGTTGGGCTTCGCCGGTTGCTACGCGCTGTTCCGCGCCATCGAGGGCGATATCCGCGCGCTGCTGCGGGTGGTCGGCACCCGGCCTCAGCCCGCCTGACGGCTCAACTCCTCCCACTTCGCGAGTTCGGCCGTGCGGGCCGCGCCGAGGTCGGCGACCATGTCGAAGGCCGCGTCGCCCAGGATGATCCGCTTCGGCGGCGCGTCCATGTCCACCAGGCGGATGACGACGGCCGCGGCCGCGCCCGGGTCGGCGTCCTTCGACTCGCTCCACATCTCCTCGAGCCAGGCGCGGACCGGGGCGTAGGCCGGGTGCTGGTCGGTCATGGTGAGCCCGGTGGTGAACAGACCGGTCTCGTAGCCGCCGGGCTGCACGATGGTGACGGCGATGCCGAACCGTTCCACCTCCATGGCCAGCGCCTCGCTCATCGCGTCGAGGGCCGCCTTGCCCGCGCTGTAGACGCCGGTCGCCGCGAAGCCGCCCGCCGACCCCATCGAGGACACCTGGAGGATGTGGCCGGACCCCTGCTCGCGCAGCAGCGGCACCACGGCCTGGCTCACCCACAACGCGCCGAAGAAGTTGACGTCCAGATGGTCGCGGGCCTGCTGCTCGGTGAGTTCCTCGAGCATGCCGAGCACCACGCCGCCCGCGTTGTTGACGACCACGTCGAGCCGGCCGAACGCGTCGAACGCCCGCCGCACGCCGGCGAAGACGGCCGCGCGATCGGCGACGTCGAGCGCGAAGGTGACCAGTCGCCCGTCGGCGGCGGCGACCAGGTCGGCCAGCGGCGTGACATCACGGGCGACGCCGACGACCCGATCACCGGCGGCGAGGGCGGCCTCGGCGAAGGCCCGGCCGAGTCCTCGCGACGCGCCGGTGATGAACCAGGTGCGGGCTTCGTTGTCTGCGCGGGTCATGCGAGCCTCCTTCAAGTGCGACGAGACGGTTCGTCTCGCTTATGACGACAAGGATGGGCCCTGATCGTGCGATTGTCAAGACGGAACGTCTCGTTTTATTTCAGGCTAGACTCGCGCCCATGGCACGAACCCCGGACAGCGCCCGCCGCAGCGAACGGTCCCGGTCGGCGATCCTGACCGCGACCCGCGAACTCGTCGGCGAGACCGCCTACGCGAAGCTGACCATCGAGGCCATCGCCGCGCGCGCCGGGGTCGGCAAGCAGACGATCTACCGGTGGTGGCCGTCCAAGGGCGCGGTGGTCTTCGACGCCCTGCTCGCGCAGAGCGAGAACCCCGACGGCGGCGGCGTCGAGCTGCCGGATACCGGTGACATCGCGGCCGACCTGAAGACCGTGCTGCGCGCGACGGTCGCCGAATTCGCCGATCCCGCGTTCGACGCGCCGATCCGCGCCGTGCTCACCGAGGTCATCAACGATCCCACGCTGGCCGCGCTCTATCGCGAGAAACTGGAACAGCCGGTGCACGCGGCCAAGGTCCGGCGGCTGGCCGCGGCGCAGCGCGCCGGACAACTGCGGGCCGACGCCGACCTGGATCTGGTGGTCGACCTGCTCTACGGACCGATCACCCAGCGCTGGCTGCCGCGCTCCGGCACGCTGGACGCGTCCTTCGCCGATGCCCTGGTCGAGACGGTCCTGCGCGCCTTCGCGCCGGTGGACTAGGAGTAGACCTTCGGGTCCAGCGTGCCGATGAAGGGCAGGTCGCGATAGCGCTCGGCGTAGTCGAGGCCGTAACCGACGACGAACTCGTTCGGGATGTCGAAGCCCACGTGGGCGACGTCGACCGGGGTGCGCAGCGCGTCGGGCTTGCGCAGCAGGGTCACCACTTCCAGCGAGGCCGGGTTGCGGGTGGACAGGTTGCGCTTGAGCCAGGACAGGGTCAGACCGGAGTCGATGATGTCCTCGACGATCAGCACGTTGCGGCCCGCGATGTCCTTGTCCAGGTCCTTCATGATGCGCACGACGCCCGAGGACGAGGTGGACGAGCCGTAGGACGAGACGGCCATGAACTCGAGCTGGGTGGGGATCGGCAGTGCCCTGGCGAAGTCGGTCATGAAGAAGATCGCGCCCTTGAGCACGCAGACCAGCAGGAGGTCGCCCTCGGGGGAATCCGGCGGGTATCGCTTCGCGACGATCTCGGCCAGTTCTTCGATCTTGGCTTTGATCTCGTCTTCGGTGATCAGCACCGATGCGATGTCGTCTCCGTACACGGAAGTGGGTTTCCCTTCAGTGGTGTCGATCCCGACCGGGCCGATCCATTATGTGGCATCGTTTCGCGGCTGCGCGCGTACCGTCAGCGTGCCATGCGCGCGCGCCACGACCAACCTGTGGTCCCTGCTGCCGCCGGCCACCGCCACCCCGCCTTGGCCGCGCCAGTTGCTCACGAGTTCGTCGATCGCTTGTAAATGAGCGTTCAGCACGCCGCCGATGCCCTGTTCGGCGAGCCAGGCCCGGATCGCGCGGCGCCGCAGCGCGGGGGCGGCAGTGGCCAGGATCTCGATCGACAGTGCCGGTCGATCAGTGTCGCCGGGGCCACCCTCGGGCACGATCGCCGCGCGCAGCAGGTCGGCGGTGAGCACGTCGAGCACCTCGCCGTCGGCCCGCAGCTGGTCGGCCGTGCGCGCCAAGGCCTGCGCCACCCCGCCGCCGAGTACCTCCTCGAGCAGCGGAAGGATTTCGGTGCGCACCCGCACCCGGGTGTAGGCCGGATCGAGGTTGTGCGGGTCTTCCCACGGCTCGATGCCGAGATCGGCGCACATCTGCCGCGTCCGCGCCCGCCGCACCGCCAGCAACGGCCGCCCCCACGGTGCGTTCCAGGCCGCCATGCCCTGGAGCGAACGCCCGCCCGACCCGCGTGCCAACCCGAGCAGGACGGTCTCGGCCTGATCGTCGAGGGTGTGTCCGAGCAGCACCGGCCGCTCCCCGCGCACCGACTCCAGGGCCGCGTACCTGGCCGCCCGCGCCGCCGCCTCGACCCCACCGTCGCGCCCGACCTCGACCGCGAGCACCTCGGCGTCCACACACCCCAATGCCCGCGCCTGCTCGGCCGCCCGTGCGGCCACCTCCCCCGACCCGTCCTGCAACCGATGATCCACCACGACCGCCGTCACGTCTCCCGCCTCGACGACAGCGGCCGCGACCAACGCCAGCGAATCGGCGCCGCCGGAGAGCCCGACCACCACCGGCCTCGGCCCACCCCGCGCCGCGACCCAGTCCCGCACGCCCCGCCGCACGGCCAGCACCGCGGCAGTCTCCGGAAGCCGCCGCCGGCCCGTCATCGAGCACCGCGAGAGCGGCCGACCCCAGGCCGCCCCACCACCACGGCACCACGATGAGTCCGCTCCCCACCCGCGAACAGCCGCCGATTCGGCAACGGCCTGACAGCCCCGGGCATGATCCCCATGCACGCAGGCTACCCAGCCACCCGGCGCAACAGACCATCGCGAGCACCTGGGTGACGCGCCGGGGACGGGCGAACCCACTCACGGCGGCACCATCGGCCGCCGACGAAACCCCGGTGGCGGACCGGAAATCCTGGAGCGGCGGTTACAGCACGCGAGCGATCCAGCGGCCCGGATCGTCCACCTCGTCCAGACGGGGCAGCGTCTCCGCGTTCGTCCACACCGTGTTGAACTCCGTGACGCCCACCCGCTCGACCACCGCGTCGACGAACTTCTTCCCGCGCACGTACTGGGCGACCTTCGCGTCCACCCCGAGCAGCGCGCGCAGCAGTCGCTGCACCGGGTTGGTCGGCTTCTTCCGGCGCTGGTCGAAGGCGCGGCGGATATCGGCGACGGTCGGGACGACGGCGGGTCCGACAGCGTCCATGACGTGATCGGCGTGGCCTTCGAGCAGCGTGCCGAGCATGAGCAGCCGGTCCAGCGCCTCGCGCTGCGGCGGGGCCTGCGCGGCGCGCAGCAGGCCGACGACGCCACGGCTGTTGGGGTCGTCGGCGGTGTCGCCGTTGCGCCGCTGGCGCACCTCGGCGAGCAGCCTGCTCAGCATCTCGCTCATCGGCTCCTCACCGACCTCGCTGAGGATGTCGACATTGGCGCGCATGTAGTCGGCCAGCCACGGCGCCGAGGAGAACTGCACCCGGTGGGTCACCTCGTGCAGGCAGACCCAGAGCCGGAAGTCGGCCGGGTCGACGCCGAGCGCCCGCTCCACGCCGAGGATATTGGGCGCGACCAGCAGCAGCGTGCCGTCCTCCCCGGTGAACGGGTCGTACTGGCCGAGGATCGCCGTCGACAGGAACGCCAGCATGGTCCCGGCCTGCAACCCCGCCGGCTTGCCGACGAGCTTGCCGGTGGTCGAGACGGCCTCGGTGCCGGTGAGCACGGCCATCGAATCGGCGGCGGCGGCGATCCAGCCGGGCCGATCGACGATCCTGGCCTCCGGCACCGGCCGGTCGTCGAGCAGTCCGCTGACCTCACGCACCGGCCCTTCGGCCCGCACCGACGCGGTGGCCAGCTCGGCGACGACCTGTTCGGCGGTCTGCCGGGAGGTGCGCGGTCCGGCGGGCGCGAGCACGGCGCCGGTGCGGGCGGCGAGCCGCCAGTCCACCGCACCGCTGAATCCGGAGGTCGTGCGCCCGGTCTTGTCCTCGGTCATCGCCACCCGCTCTCAGGAGCATCCGCAGTTGCGCAGGGCACCGGCCACCGCGTCGAGGGCGGGCCTGCTGACCTCCGGCAACCGATCATTGGACATCAGCGCGAAGGTCAGTACCCGGCCGTCGCGGTCGAGCACATATCCGACCAACGCGCTGGCGACACTCAGAGTTCCGGTCTTGGCCCGCACCCAGCCCGCGCCCTGGCGGTTCTGGGTGACGAAGCGCGGCGCCAGCGTCCCGGTACCGCCCGCGACCGGCAGGTCGTCCAGCAGCGGCGCGAGAGCCGCTGCGCGCGGGTCGTTCTCGGGCTTGGCCTGCGTTCCGGCCGGTGCCACGGCGGCGTCGCCGGTGGGCTCGGCGGCGGTGGCGATGATGGCGTCGAGCAGCCGCGGCGGCACCCGGTCGTCGACGGACAGCCCGCTGTTGTCGGCCAGATGCAGTCCGGCGATGTCGAATCCGGCGTTGGTCAGCGCCGCGGTGGTGGCGGCGACGGCCCCGGCGAAGGACGCCTCGTGCCCGGTCGCGACCGCCAGTTCCCGCCCGATCGTCTCGGCGAGCACATTGTCGGAGTGGATCATCATGTCGTGCAACCGGACTCGCAGCGGCGCCGATTCCACCTTGGCGATCTCGGCGCCGTTCTGCGCGGCCGGACCGACCCGCACCGCGGCGGGGTCGACGCCGAGTTCGGCGGCCAGCGCGCGTCCGGCGTCGAGCGCGGGAGTAGAGGTGCGCGGCGAGTAGTCGGCCGACGGATCGAACCGCCCGCCGTCGAGCATGATCGGCTCGATCGGGGTGATCGAGCCCTCGGGGATATCGACCGGGTCCCAGCCCGAGGCCATCGTCGGCCCGCGATAGGCGGAGGCGTCGACGACGATCGCGCTGACCTGCCTGCCGGTCGCCTTGATCCGCGCGGCCAGCTCGGCGATCCGGGCGCCGTCGGTGTAGTAGCCGCCGTCGGCCCTGGTAGTCAGGGTCGGATCGCCGCCGCCGACGAGCACCAGCTCCCCCGGCGCACCGGCGAGGACCCTGGTCGCCACCCGCTGATCGTCGGGCAGCGTGAGCAGCGCGGCCGCGACCAGCATGACCTTCGCCGTCGAGGACGGGATCATCGCCTTGGCCGGATCCTGGCTCCACAGCACCGCGCCGCTGGTCGGGTCGGTCACCTGACCGGCGAAGCTGCCCAGGTCGGGGCTGCCGACGACCGGCGCGAGCGCGGCGGCGATCCCGGCGGACGTCGGCGCGGGCGCGTCCGACTTGGCCGGGGTGACCTCGGCGACGGGCTGATCGGTGGACGGCGGCGGGGCCACGGTGAGCCCGCCGTGGCGGAACTCGGGAGTCCACGGGCGCGCGATGGCGACGAACCCGCCCGCGATCACCAGCAGGGCGACCACCACCGCCGATACCCAGATCCACGTGGACTTGCGTCGGCGCTGCGCCGTCGCTCCCGGATTGTTCTCGCTCGGACCGATCACGACCGTCGTCTCTCCCTCAACGCCGCCCGACACGCCTCGACTGCGCGCTGAGCCGCCTGCCGCACCGGTGTACCAGCACACCACACTATCCTCGTTGCGCAACGGTTCCCCAGAACGATCTGGCGATTCGGCAGAGAAGCACTCGAACGAGCAAGGAGATGGCGTGGAGTTCGACGTCACCATCGAGATCCCCAAGGGCTCTCGGAACAAGTACGAGGTCGATCACGAGAGCGGCCGGGTCAAGCTCGACCGGTACCTGTACACCTCCATGGGCTACCCGGCCGACTACGGCTTCATCGAGAACACCCTCGGCGAGGACGGCGATCCGCTGGACGCGCTGGTGCTGCTGCCCGAGTCGGTCTTCCCCGGCGTGATCGTGGAAGCCCGTCCGATCGGCGTGTACCGCATGACCGACGAAGCCGGCGGCGACGACAAGGTGCTGTGCGTGCCCGCGGGCGACCCGCGCTGGGACCACATCCAGGAACTTGGCGACGTCTCGGAGTTCGAGCTGTCGGCGATCAAGCACTTCTTCGAGCGCTACAAGGACCTGGAGCCGGGCAAGTTCGTCCAGGGTTCGGAGTGGCTGGGCCGCGCCGAGGCCGAGAAGGTCATCGACGAGTCCTTCACCCGCCTGAAGGAAGCCGGCCACTGAGCTGACGGTGCACGAAGAACGGGATGTCCGGAGCAGTTCGGACATCCCGTTCTCGTTGTCCCGGTCCGGGCCGCCGACCCCCCGGCGACGACGCGGCTCGCTGTCGCGACAACCGGGTACATAGGGCAATCTATCGCGTGAACACTTGTGTTCGCCAGTGCCTCACGAATATTCGCGCCCCGTGATGACGCCGCTATGACGCGGCGATGATGTCCCGGCGGGCGCGCAGCGCGGCGAGATGATCGTGCAGCAGCGCCATCACCGGCGCCTCCAGTTCGGCGTCGAGCCGTTCGTGGGTCAGCTGCGGATCCTGCATCGTCTCGAACGACTCCGCCGCGGCGGTGAAGGACTCCTCCGCCGCACCCGGTTTCCCGGTGGCCTGTTTGATCAGCCCCTGGAGCACCAGCACTCTGGCCCTGGTCAGCGGCCCGATCGCACGGGTGAGCACCTGGATCGCCTCGTCGACGACGGGTTCGGCGTCGGCGGCCCGGCCTGCCATCAGCAGCACGTGCGCCAGCCGTGACAGCGCCCAGCCCAGCCGCAGTTCGATCCCGCCGGCCCGGCCGAGCGCGACCGCCTCCTCGCACAGCCGCACCCCCTCGGCCGTCTCCCCCTGATAGACCAGGGTGACCCCGAGTTCGTGCGTCGCCATCACCTCGAGCGACCGGTTGCCCAGCTCGGCGGCCAGCGCCCGCGCGGTGACCGCGCGCTCCCTGGCCGCCGGGAAATCGCCCGCGTCGGAGTAGGTCTTCACCTCGTGGACCAGGCACGCGCATTCGATCGCCCGGTCGCCGACCCGGCGGGCCAGCCGGATCGCCCGCGCCGAATGGGCCAGCGGCGCGGCCGTTTCGGTGCCGCGCCGGGTCGAGGACGACAGCAGCTGCGCGGCGAACGCGGTGAGCCGGGCATCGCTGATGGTGCCGCGATCCAGCGACAGCGCGATGCGTTGATGGTCGCGCCCCTGCCGCAGCGCGCCGAGCGAATAGGCGAACAGCGCGCCGAGGGCGACCCGCACCCGACATTCCACCGAGCGGTCACCCGCGCACAACGCGGCGTCGAGCAGTTCCTCCAGCGCCCGGGCGACCTCGATGCAGTTCGCGCCGCCGTCGATGAGTTCGGCGGTGGCCCAGGCGATATCGGCGGCCGGGGCCAGCACCGGGCCACCGGCTTGCGCGCACTGGCGATAGAGCGAGACCAGGTTGTGCCGCTGTCCGGCCAGCCACGCCTGGGCCGCGTGCTCGTCGGCGAACCGGACGCCCGGCGCGGCGGTCGGGCGCAGGTGCTCGGGCAGCCGGGTGCCCGGATTACAGACGGCGACAGCCTGTTTCACAGTGGCGAGGTAGAAGTCGAGCAGCCTGCGCAGCGCGGTCAGCGGCGGGTCGGCGGCACCGGTGACCGGCAGTTCCCTGGCGAACAGGCGCAGCAGGTCGTGATAGGTGTAGCGGCCGGGCGCGGTGGTCTCGAGCAGGTTCAGGTCGACCAGGTCCTCGCACACCTGCTCGGCCTCGGCGACCTCGATCCCGAGGATCGCGGCGGCGCCCTCGGTGCAGATCTCCCCGACCTCGGGCACCGCCAGCATCCGGAACGCGCGCGCGTGACCGGTGTCGAGCTGGTCGTAGCTGATCCGGAAGGCCAGCTCGACGGCGAGTTCGCCGGTGCGCAGGACACTGAGCCGCTGCGCGGTGTCGCGCAACCGCTCGGCCACGATCCGCACCGTCCAGGCCGGGCGCGCGGCCAGCCGGGCACCGACGATGCGGACCGCGAGCGGCAGGCCACCGCAGGCGCCGAGCACCGCGGCGACCGCCTCGGGTTCGGCCGCGATCCGGTCGCGGCCCGCGATCCCGGCGAGCAGGCTGTGCGCCTCGGTGTCGGTGAGCACGTCGAGGCGCACCGCGGTGGTGCCCGGTAGCTCGGGCAGCGCCGAACGGCTGGTGACCAGCACCGCCGAGCCGGGGGTACCGGGAATCAGCGGCGCGACCTGGTCGACCGAGCGGGCGTTGTCGAGGACGACCAGCACCCGTTTCCCGGCCAGCCGGCTGCGGAACTGGGCCGCGCGCTCGGCGGCGCCCGCGGCGAGTTCACCCTCCGGCACACCGAGCACGCGCAGGAAGTCGCCGAGGGTGTCGGCGGCGGTGGCGCCGCCGGCGTGATCGGCGGCGAAGCCGTGCAGGTCGACGTGCAGCTGCCCGTCGGGGAATCGCTCGCGCACCCGGTGCGCCACGTGCACGGCCAGTGCGCTCTTGCCGATCCCGCCCATCCCGCCGATCGCGCAGACCGGCACCCCGGTCCCCGTCGCGGTGAGCCGCGCGGCGAGCAGGTCGACCACCTCGGCGCGGCCGGTGAAGTCGACGACGTCGGCGGGCAACTGCGCGACCCGCTGCGGCGCCCGCGGCCGGACCTGCGCGGCAGGCTCGCGCGGCGTGCTCAGCTCACCGGCCAGGATGCGCCGGTGCAAATCGGCGAGTTCGCGCCCTGGTTCGATGCCGAGCTGGTCGACGAGTTCGCGGCGGGTGTCGGCGTAGACGCGCAGCGCCTCGGCCTGGCGACCGGCGTGGTAGAGCGCCGTCATCAGCAGCGCGCGGGGCCGTTCGCGCAGCGGGTGCTCGGCGCACAACGGGGTGAGGTCGGCGACGGCCTCGGCATAGCGGCCCCGGCGCAGGTCGAGTTCGGCGCGCTGTTCCAGCAGGACGAGCCTGCGGTCGGCGAGGTGGGCGCGCTGCCGCTCGGCGAAGGGGCCGGGCAGTCCGGCCAGCGGGGTGCCGGTCCAGAACCGCAAGGCGGCGTCGACGGTGTCGCCCGCGGTCTGGGGGTCGGAGTGCGGGGTGAGCATCAAGTCGTCGACCTGTTCGATGTCGACGCAGCCCACCGGCACCCGCAGCGCGTAGCCGCCGCCGAGCGCGACCAGCACCTGCGGCGGCTCCCCCGCCACGCGCCCTGGTTCGAGGACCCGGCGCAAATGCAGGATGTGATTGCGCAGCGCGCCCACGGCGCTGGCGGTGGGGTTCTCGCCCCAGACGTCGTCGATCAGTTCGTCGACGGTGGCCGAGCGGCCGGTGCGCAGCAGTAGGGCGGCCAGCAGAGCGCGCTGCTGCCGGGAGCCGAGGTCGAGCTCGATCCCAGCGCGCCAGGCACGGATCTCACCGAGCACGGCGAACGTCAGCATGCGCGGCCAATCTCTCTCACTGGGGGAACTCAGACCGACAATCTAGCCGAACACCGAGAAGGGGCACCCGGCGTCGCCGGATGCCCCTGGGTCGGACGATCAGGTAGCTCAGTACCAGATGTAGAGGTCCCAGCCGTCCCAGTTCTCGGTGCACTCCCAGTAGTAGCCGCCGGTGTAGGACGACTCGCCGTCGGCGCGACAGGCGGCGAGGGTGGCGTAGGTGCCGTAGTAGGTGCCGTACGGGCCGGCGGCGGCGTTGCCCGCGGCGACCGTCGACACCCCGGCGACGGTCGCGGCAGCCAGCAGTCCGGCGGCGATGGTGGTTTTGATGCGCATGTCGTTCGCTCCTCTGCGTTCGTTTTCGACGAGATGAACGTTATGGGCGCGCAGCCGCCGAAACAGCCACCCCTAGGGGGACTTCCGCCCCCACCATGGGCGTTTCACCTTCCCCACCCCTGGGTTGGTAGTGCTGGCACCACCTCGGATTCGGGCGCGCGCGGCATGGGCGCGGCGGGCTGGTCTTCCTACGCTCGAAACAGTCAGGCAGGCACCGTCTCAGCAGGAGGAAAGCGCAGCTCATGACCCTATTTCGCAGCAGGTCCCGCCGCATCGTCGCCGCGGGAGCGTGCGCCGTCGCGCTGCTCGCCGTGCCCGCGTGTGGTGGCGAGAGCGCGCCGCCGACGGCGCCGGGGCCCGAGGTGCGACAGGCCCTCGAAACACTGGTGCGGGCGGGCTTCCCCGGCGCCCAGGCCGTGATCACCACCCCGGCGGGCGAACGTACCGTCACCGCGGGCGTCGGCGACATCGCCTCCGGCGCGCCGATTCCCGACGGAGCCTTCGTCCGGATCGGCAGCAATACCAAGAGCTTCGTCGCGACCGTGCTGCTGCAGCTGGTCGCCGAGGGCAAGGTCGAGCTGGACGCGCCCGTCGAGCGCTATCTGCCCGGGGTCGTGCACGGCAACGGCAACGACGGGGATCGCGTCACCGTGCGTCAGCTGCTCCAGCACACCAGCGGCCTGCCCGAGTATCTGGCCAGCGGCGATCCCAGCAAGCCCACCGACCCCGGCTCCCCGCAGCTCGACATCGCTACCGAAGCCGCGCGGCGACAGCATCACAGCCCCGCCGACCTGGTGCGCATCGCGATGACGATGCCGCCGCAGTACGAGCCGGGCGCCCGCGCCGTGTACACCAACACCAACTATGTGCTCCTCGGCATGCTGATCGAGCAGGTCACCGGCCGTCCGGCGGCCGCCGAGATCGCGACCAGGATCATCGAACCGCTCGGCTTGCGCGACACCTACACGCCCGCGTCCGGCGACACCGGCCTGCGCTCCCCGCACTCGCGCGGCTATCAGGACATCGACGGCACTCGAGTCGATTTCACCGAACTCGATCCCTCCTGGGCCGACACCGCGGGCGATATGATCTCGACCGGCGCCGACCTCAATCGCTTCTTCGCCGCCCTGCTGAACGGCAAGCTGCTGGCTCCCGCCCAGCTCGACGAGATGCGCCGCACCGTGCCCTTCGATCGGATGCCCACGGCCGGTTACGGTTTGGGCCTGATCCAGCGCACCGCGTCCTGCGGGGAACAGGTGAGCGGGCACGGTGGCAGCATCCCCGGCTTCGGAACCCACACCGGCACGACCGCCGACGGCGTCGCGGTCACCCTCACGGTGAACCAGCTGCCCGGCAGCGAGGAACAGGCGAAACTCGTCGACCAGGCCTTCGACGCGATCGTGTGCGCGGCATGAAGCGCCTGACGACGGCCGCGCTCACCGCCGCCACCGTTCTCGGATTACTCACCGCCGCACCGGCTTCGGCCGACCCGCTCGACTCCTTCCGCCGGCAGACGCTGTCCTGGCGATCCTGCGAGGACCCCCGCCTCGACCCGGCGGGCGCGCAGTGCGCCGATGTCACCGTGCCGGTGGACTATTCGGCGCCGGGGGGCGAGACGATGACCGTGGCCATCTCCCGCCTGCCCGCCACCGATCCGGCGCGCCGCCACGGCGTGCTGCTGTCCAACCCGGGCGGCCCGGGTGGCCCCGGCCTGGGCTACCCGATCGACCTGAGCGCCGGGATGACACCCGAGGTCCGTGCCCGCTACGACCTGATCGGCATGGACCCGCGCGGCATCGGCCGCTCCGCCGCGGTGAATTGCCGCTGGCAGGAGGGGTTCTGGATCCAGTCCGCCGGACTCGACGCGGGCGACTTCGCCACGAGCACCGCCCGCCAGGCTGGGCTGGCCGCCCAGTGCGCGGCGAACGAGGGTCCCCGCCTGCGCCACATCACCACCCGCAATACCGCGCGCGACATGGACCTCATCCGCTCGGTGCTCGGCGAGGACCGGATCAGCTATTTCGGCGCCTCCTACGGCACCTACCTCGGCGCGGTGTTCTCTCAGCTCTTCCCCGACCGCGCCGACCGCTTCGTCCTCGACAGCGCCGTCGACCCCGAGCACTACGGCGCGTCGGAAATGCTGCGCGCCATGGGTCCGGTCAACGAGGCCGCCTTCGACCTGTGGGCGGACTGGACCGCGGCGCGCGACGGCGAATACCGTTTCGGCACAGATCGTTCCGCCGTGCGCGAGTCGGTGCAGGCGATGGTGCGCCGGGCGAAGGAGCGGCCGATCCGGATCGGCGAATTCACCGTCGACCAGCACAGCCTGCCGACGCTGCTGTTCGCCGAACTCGACGATCCACGCAAGTATCCGCTGCTGGCCGCACAACTGCGTCAGCTCGCCGACGCCGCCGACGGCGTCACGGTGACCCCGGAACCGGGGCTGGCCGCCTCGCTGTCGTTCATGCTGACGGCCCAGCCGCGCGACCTCTCCACGGCCACCGCCGTGCTCTGCGGCGACGCGGAAGTGCCGCGCGATCCAGACTGGTACCGGCGCAATATCGAGGCGAGCCGGGCCGAGCAGCCACTGTTCGGCGCGTTCGCGAACAACATCACGCCGTGCGCGTTCTGGGCGCCGCCGGTCGAGCCGACCACGGTGATCGACAACGCTGTGCCGAGTCTGATCGTGCAGTCCACCGGCGATACGCGCACCACCTTCGCGGGCGCTCAGGTCATGCACCGGGCACTGCGCGGCTCACGGCTGGTGACCCTGCCGGACGTGCCGATCCACTGGATCTACGGCAACTACCCGAACGGCTGTGTCAGCGCTGCCGTCAACACCTACCTGCTCGACGGGACTCTGCCCGGCACCGACCTGACCTGCCGCGACGAGGCCGGGTCGCCGTCGGAGCGGCCCGGGTCCGGCGCGGTGCGGTGACGCGCGTTCACGGCCGACCGGGACGAGCGTTGAGATAGGCGAGCACCGCGAGCACCCGCCGGTGGCCGGACTCGTCGGCGGCCAGGCCGAGCTTGGCGAAGATGCTGCGAATGTGTTTGAGCACAGCGCCTTCGGTGACGACGAGTCCGGCGGCGATGGCGGAGTTGTCCTGGCCCTCCGCCATCAGCGCGAGTACTTCCCGTTCCCTGGCCGTCAGCGTCGACAGCGGATCGTCGACGCGGCGACGCACCAGCAGCTGCGCGATCACCTCCGGGTCCATCGCGGTGCCGCCGGCGGCGACCCGGTGCAGCGAATCCAGGAACCGGTCGACCTTGCCGACCCGCTCCTTGAGCAGATAGCCCACCCCGCCCGCGCCGTCGCCGAGCAGTTCGGCGGCGTAGCTGTCCTCGACATAGGCCGACAGGACGAGCACCGGCAGCCCGGGGTGCACGGTCCTGGCCCGCACGGCGGCGCGCAGGCCGTCGTCGGTGAAGGTCGGCGGGAGCCGCACGTCGACCACCACCGCGTCCGGGCGGTCGGCGGTGACCACGGCGAGGAAATCGTCGGCATTGTCGACGGCGGCGACCACCTCGATCCCGGCGGTCTTCAACAGCAGGACCAGGCCTTCTCGCAGGAGGGCGTCGTCCTCGGCGATCACGACCCGCACGGCAACTCCACGCGCACCAGCGTAGGCCCACCGGCGGGGCTGGTCAGCGTCATCCGGCCGTCGAGGGCCTCGGCCCTGCGCCGGATGCCGGCCAGGCCACCGCCCTCGGTCACCGTCGCCCCGCCGACGCCGTCGTCGCGGATCGCCACGATCAGCAGTTGCGGCGGTCCGCCCAGTTCGATCGACAGCGTCGCGGCCCCCGAGTGCTTGGTGGCGTTGGTGACGGCCTCGGCGATGACGAAGTAGGCCGCCGCCTCCACCGCCATCGGCCGTCGCGTGATCCCGTTCAGCTCCACCACACACGGGATCGGGCTGCGCGCGGCCAGCGCGGAGACGGCACTGGCCAGGCCGCGATCGGAGAGCACCGGCGGGTAGACGCTGCGGACCACGTCCCGCAGTTCGGCCAGCGCCGCCGACGCGGTGTCCTGGGCGGTGCGCACCATCCGGTCCGCCGCGTCGGGGTCGCGCCCGCGCAATTGCTCGGCGAGCCCGAGCTGCATGATCACCGCCGCGATCCTGGCCTGGGCGCCGTCGTGCAGGTCGCGTTCGATGCGGCGCAGTTCGGCGCCGTGCGCGTCGAGGGCGGCGGCCCTGGTCGCGGTGAGTTCGGCGACCCGGTCGGCCAGCAGGGCGTGCTCGTCCGGCGCCAGCAGCGCTCGCGCGAGCTTCGCCTGCGCCGTCGCCGCCTCGGGCGAGCGCAGGGCGAGGGCGCCGAACACCAGACCGATCAGCACGCTCAGGGCCGCCGTGGGCCAGGAAACGACGACCAGCCCGTTGCTGCCGGGCAACCCGTCCACCCCCGCCCACCAGAGCAGGGGGAGCACCAGATGCTGCACCGCGCTCAACGGCAGGGCCACCGCCAGCGCGGCCAGCGGTAGCCCGATCACGCCGTGCAGCACCAGCCAGGCGAGGTCGCGGCGGTTCGCCGGGTCGGCGGCCAGGGTCGCGAGCTGTTCGCGCAGGTCACCGGTCAGCGGCCGGTAGGCCGAGGTGATCGGGGTGCCGAGGCGGTGCCCCGCCCTGCGCCGTTCCAGGGTGAGCAGGGGGCGGATCAATCTCACCGCCTCCGGCAGCGCCGGGATCCCGATCCCGATCAGGCTCATGGCGGCGACGACGGCCAGCGCGGCCAGCGCGAACAGCGCGGCGAGCCCGGTCGCCCCGCCGATCAGCAGATAGCCGACAGCGGCGGGCAGCAGGCGTACCCGCCGCGCCGCCGCGCCGCTGTCGGTT
>NZ_JBCGFB010000065.1:0-32325 GCF_038752175.1 Nocardia sp. No.11
GGCCCTGCGCGCGCGAGGCCGCCCGCGCGGCGGGCGAGGGCGTCCTGGCATCGGCTTCGAGCTCGGCGCGTTCCGGGGTGAGCGTCGCCCCGCACACGGCGGCCGCGAGCGAGGCGGCGACCAGGCCTGAGGTGGCGATCCGCCGGCGCAGATACAGCTCGACACCGGCGGTGTCACGCACCAGCCCCGCCGCCACCGCTTCCTCGACACCGCCGGAGTGCACGTGCCCGCCGATGGGCAGGCGCGAATCGGCCAGGGCGAGCAATGTCGCCAGGCCCGCCGCACCCTCGTTTCGCATCCGCCGATCCTATGCAACGGATCTGGACATCCGCCCGGTGAGGGCGCACAGTGGCGCCGGTCACCCCGCCGCTCGGTCGTGGGTCAGCGGGCGCTGCGCGCCGATCGCCAGGCCAGCGCCGCCATCGCGATCAGCAGCAGCGCGCCGCCCGCGGTCGCGACATGCATGCCGCTGACGAAGGACTCGCGCGCCGCGTCGATCAGGCCGGTGTCGCCGTTCGCCTCGGCGACGGTCTCCCCGAGGGTCTCGCCGAAGTCACCGCCCGACCGGAAGACCAGCGCCGCCACCGAGCCGAGCAGCGCCAGCCCGAGCGCGTTGCCGAGTTCGAAGCTGGTCTCGGAGATGCCGACCGCCGACCCGGCCCGCTCGGCGGGCACGGCCGAGACCGCCACGTCCGAGACCAGCGTGAACGAGATGCCGTAGCCGATACCGGCGATCACCGACCCGAGGATGTACCACGGCAGCCCACCGTCGACACCGACGCCGAGCAGCATCAGATTGCCCAGGGCCGACATCACCAGCGCGAGGGTGAAGGTGGCCCGCACGCCGAGCGCGCGCCCGACCCGCGCTCCGCTCATCGAGAACACGAACACCGCGATCGCCATCGGGATACCGAGCAGCGCCGCCTGCAGCGGGTCACGCCCGGTCACCGACTGCAGGTAGATGCTGGTCAGGTAGCTCATCGCGGCCAGCGACATCATGCCGACCAGGCTCGCGCCGATCGCGACCCGGAACAGCGGTCGGGTGAACAGGCTCAGGTCCAGCAGCGGCTCGCTCAGCTGACGCTGCCGGTGCACGAACGCCGCCAGCACCAGCACGCCGATCGCCGCGATCCCCAGCGAGGCGAGGTCGAAGCCCTCGGCCGCGAGGTGCTTGATCCCGTAGACCACCGGCAGGATGCCGCCGATCGAGAGCACGACGCTGGGCAGATCGAGCGGGCCGAGCGCGGTCGAGCGGTGCTCGGGCAGCAGGATCGGCCCGAACACCAGCAGGATCGCCAGCACCGGGATGTTGATCAGGAACACCGAGCCCCACCAGAAGTGGTGCAGCAGCAGGCCCCCGATGATCGGGCCGACGGCCGAGCCGCCGGCGAAGAACGCGGTCCAGACGCCGATCGCGGTCGCCCGTTGCCGGGCGTCGGGGAACAGGCTGGAGATCAACGCGAGGCTCGACGGCAGCAGGGTCGCGCCGCCGATGCCCATCAGCACGCGCGCGGCGATCAGGACCGGGGCGCTGGGCGCGAACGCGGCGAGCACCGAGGCGAGGCCGAAGATGGTGGCGCCGACGAGCAGGATGTTGCGCCTGCCGATCCGGTCGCCGAGGTTGCCCATCGTGATGAGCAGGCCGGCCAGCATGAACCCGTAGATGTCGAGGATCCAGAGTTGCTGGGAGGCACTGGGATCCAGGTCCGCGGTGAGGGTCGGCATGGCGAGGAACAGCACCGAGATGTCCATCGACACCAGCAGCACCGGCAGCAGCAGCACGCCCAACCCGAGCCATGCGCGGCGTCCACCGGCGACTGCGGTGGGCACCGCCGGGTCCAGCTTCGTCATTCCGACATCCTTCCAGGGGTTTGCGTACACCGTACGCGGGGAACGGGTACAGTGTACGCAGCAAAAGGCAAAACGGAAAGCGAGTCATGGGATGACTGACGCGAAGCTCACACGCACCGCGATCGTCGACGCCGCGATCACCCTCGCCGACGCCGACGGACTCGACGCGGTGTCGATGCGCCGCATCGCCGACCGGCTCGACGTCGGCACCATGTCGCTGTATCGCCACGTGGCCAACAAGGACGAACTGATCGCGGCCATGACCGACGAGATCGCGGCCCGCCATCCCTACCCGGATCCGACCGGCCAGGGCTGGACCTGGCGTGACCGGGTCCGCATCGCCGCCGAGATCGATTGGCAGCTCTACCAGCAGCATCCCTGGGTGCTGCTGACCTTCGCCGTCCCCCGCTACAGCTTCGGCCCAC
Organism: Nocardia sp. No.11; assembly: GCF_038752175.1. NCBI lineage: Bacteria > Bacillati > Actinomycetota > Actinomycetes > Mycobacteriales > Nocardiaceae > Nocardia > Nocardia sp. No.11. The sequence goes on from NZ_JBCGFB010000065.1 coordinate 2,277, forward strand.
AGGGCCTGACCAGCCTCGCCTGGCTGGTCGAGGGCCTGCGCGCGCTCGACGTCTCGGCCCGCGAGGCCACCACGATGGCCTTCACGGTCTGGAACTACATCTCCGGCGCCAGCCTGCCGGTGGTCGGCGGTGCCCTGCTGACCGAGAAGCGCACCGCCACCGACGACGCGAACGGCCTGCGCGATCTCCTCGACGGCACGCCGTCGTCGCCCGTGCCGCCCGCGCTGGCGGAGCTCAACGGCGCCGGGGTGAGCGAGCTGACCTCCGAGGACCTGCTGTTCCTCGGCTTGGACGCCCTCTGCGACGGTTTCGCGGCCCGCGCCGAACGCCGTGCCGCCGTGGACGGGCGGGCTTGACCTCGAGCGCCATTCAGGTTGAACAGTGGGTGGCATGCACGCAATCCGACTGCACGAATTCGGTCCGGCCACCAACCTCCGCTACGAGTCCGTTCCCGATCCCGAGCCGGCGCCCGGCCAGGTGCGCATCGCGGTGGCGGCCTGCGGCGTCCACCTGGTCGACACCGCCCTGCGCCGGGGCGAGCCCGGCCCCTTCCCGGTCCCGTCACTGCCGACGGTGCCGGGCCGTGAGGTCGCCGGCACCGTCGACCGGGTCGGTGCGGGTGTCGACGCGCGGCTGCTGGGCACACGGGTGGTCGCGCATCTGGGCGCCGCCCCCGGCGGGTACGCGGAGTTCGCGACGGCCGACGCCGACCGGCTGCTGACCATCCCCGACGGCGTGTCCCCGAGCACAGCGGTGGCGATGCTCGGGACCGGGCGCACGACCCTGGGCATCCTGCTGTTCACCGAGCTCGACGCCGACAGTGTCGCGGTGGTGCCCGCCGCGGCCGGTGGGATCGGCACCCTGCTCGTGCAGTACGCCGTCGCGGCGGGCGCGACCGTGGTCGGACTGGCGGGCGGCCCGGACAAGGTGCTCCGGGTCGCGGCGAACGGCGCCGCTATCGCGGTCGACTACACCGCCGAGGACTGGCAGGGCACGGTCCGCGCTCAGCTGGGCGGGCGCACCGCGACCGACGTGTTCGACGGTGTCGGCGGCGCGGTCGGCGCCGCCGCGGTCGAACTGCTCGGCTCCGGCGGCAGGCACCTGGTCTTCGGCTGGTCCAGCGGCGCGCCGACCGCCGTCGATCCGGACGCACTGGCCACGCGGGGCATCACCTCCCGATCGGTGCTCGGTCCGGCGATGCTGGAGCGCGCCGGCGGCGACCTGCTGCCGCTGTCGCGGCGGGCACTGACCGCCGCCGCCGACGGCCTGTTCCGGCCCGCCCTCACCGAGTTCCCGCTCGCGGAAGCAGCGCGGGCGCACGAATCCCTCGAAAACCGTTCGACCACAGGAAAAGTCGTGCTGATTCCCTGATTCGCCGAATCCTTTCCCGCGGCTCGCCGAATGTCGTGCGGCGGTCTCGCGCGCGGTGGTGGAGACTGGAACCATGACCGACGCGCAGCCGTCCGCCGACCGTCGACTCGCCGCCCAGGCGCTGGCGGCCGACGATCCGACCGGCTGGTTCGAACCGCTCTACGCCGAGGCCGCGGCGGGGACCTCGGTCGTTCCGTGGGACCGCGACGAACCCAATCCGCTGCTGGTCGACTGGTTCACCACCACCCCGACGCCCCTGGGCCGCCGCGCTCTGGTCATCGGCTGCGGGTACGGCGTCGACGCCGAGTTCGTTGCCGCGCAAGGCATCCGGACCACCGCCTTCGACATCTCGCCCACCGCCATCCGCGGCGCCCGCACCCGCTTCCCGCAGTCCCCGGTCACCTACAAGGTCGCCGACCTGCTGCACCCACCCGCCGCCTGGCTCGCCGCCTTCGACCTGGTCGTGGAGTCCATCACCATCCAGTCCCTGCCCCCGTCCGTCCGCGCGGCCGCGATCGCCGCCATCCGCGGTTTCCTGGCCCCCGACGCCACCCTCCTGGTCATCGCCGACATCGCCACCACCCCGGCCCCGGGCCCACCCTGGCCCCTCACCCCCGCCGACATGAACGCGATCGCCACCCCCGACCTCATCCCGATCCGCATCGAACGTCTCCCCCGCCCCGACACCCCGGGCCGCCACCGCTGGCGTGCCGAATTCCATCGCCCCGCGGCCACGGACACCTCTGCCTGACCGACACCGCTACGCCGCCCCGAGTCAGCGCGACGCCGGCGCATCGCCAGAGCCTGCCGCCGTGGTTCGGACTCCTCGCCAGCCGGCCCAGCTCAGCACAAGTCCGGCCAGCAGTCCGAGCATGGCGGGTACGGCGACCAGACCGATGCGCAATCGCACCGTCGGGTCATCGAGGCTCCCCCTCGGCTCCACGTCGACACTTCCCGCTGTCCCGGACCACGGCTCATAGCTGCCGCCGTAGACCACGAAGACGTCGATGTCGCTCACCCACCATTCGAACAGGCCCATCGCGGCCAGCCCGCATCCGAGACCGAGCGTGGTGAACGCGAGAATCGTGCGAGCGCGGGAGCTCGGCATAGCGGTCGTCATGGCCCCAGTGAAGCAGCATCGACCGCAGCCCGGTCGCAGTCTCGGCGGTCGCGACGGCCCCGCCGGCTATCGGGCTTGTACCGCAACCGATTCGGTCGGCCGGCGCCACGCCGGGACGGTCAGGTAGGTCGCGGCACGCAGCACCCATTCGATCGGCCCGTACGGGTGACCGCGCAGCCACCACGAGCTCAGGGCCAGCTGGGCGGCGAAGGTGAGCAGGCCGATGCCCACGACGCCCAGGGGCGGGATGTCGTCGGCCAGGGCGAAGCCGTAGCCGGTGTAGACCACCATGAGCACGATCGATTGGCCGATGTAGTTCGACGCCGCCATCCGGCCCGCCGGTGCGAGCCGGGCGGCGAAGCGGCTCGTGCGGGCCGACCGGGCGAGCCGCACCACCACGGCGACGTAGGCGAAGGTCATCACGGGGCCGACGAGGTATTGCAGCCCGTGGATCAGCGCGGGCGCGTTCCACCAGCCCATGACGTCGGCGAAGGTGAGTGCCGAGATGGGCAGGCCGAGGCCGAAACCGACCACCAGCGCGCGGGCTGACCAGCGGCGCACGGTGTCGGGGTCCTCGAACAGGTTCCGCTTGCCCGCCGCCATGCCGAGCAGGAACATGGCGAAACTCGGAATGCCCTGGGCGAACCAGATCAGCAGCAGGAAGATCGGAGCGAGGGCGGTCTGCGCCGCGAAGGTGTCGGCGAAGCCGCCGGTGTAGTCGGCGGCCAGCTTCGGCAGGTCGAAGAACTCGCCGAGGCCGAGGATGCTCGTCTCGCCGGGCAGGAAACTCCACACCGACCACACCGTGTAGAGCACCACCCCGGTGACGACGGCGGTGCGCGGCCGCAGCTTGCGCAGCAGGATCAGGTGCAGGCACAAGAACGCGTACAGGGTGAGGATGTCGCCGATCCACAGCAGATACACGTGGACGAGCCCGATCGCCATCAGCGCGGCGCAGCGCCGCAGCAACCGCCGCGCTGGCGCGACTCCGGCGCGTTCGGCCGCCGCGATCTGCAGGGTGAACGAATACCCGAACAGGAACGCGAACAACAGGTAGAACCGGCCGGTGAACAGGGCGTCGACGGTGGCGCGCACCAGGTGGTCGGCCGTGCCGTCGAACCGGGGCACCGGTGCGTCGCGGGTCCCGGTCGCCGACCACAGTGTCGTCGCCACGATCAGGTTGGTGATCAGGATGCCGAACAGGGCGAACCCGCGCAGGATGTCGACCTCGGCGATCCGTCGACCGGAAGATACTGTGGGCGACCGCGTTCCGAGTGCCTCAGCCATGGGGTGAGCGTAGGCGCGGTGGCGGGTCCACTTCGTCCACCGTGCGGGCTATTTTCAGCCGCTACCGCCGCCGTACCCCATCCACCCTGCGGCGTATTGACTTCCCCCGCCGGGCCTGCCACGGCGCCCACCTAGACTGCGGGAGTGTCGCATTCCCTTCCGGTCCGCCCCGAGCTGTCGGCGGCCGTCGAATCCCTGCACGCCGACCTCGCCCGATGGCTGGGCACCGCCGCGCCGGTCGAGGTGTTCGACCGCTTCGCCGCCGCCCAGCACCCGGACTTCACCATGGTGACCACCACCGGCGCGGTCCTGGCCCGCGACGAGCTGCTCACCGGGCTGCGCGGTGCCCGCAACGCACAGCCCGGCCTGGCGATCGAGATCACCGAGCTCGAATGCCTCCTCGACGACGACACCGTGGTGATCCGCTTCCTCGAACGCCACCTGTCCGGCGACGCCGCGACCGCCCGCCGCGTCACCGCGGTCCTTGTCCCCGACGACCGCGCCGGGCAGCAGCGCTGGCGCACCGTCCACGAGACGCCCCTGGCCTGACCGGGCCGCCGCGCCCGCGGTGCCACAATGGAACGCGAACATGCTCGTGCAGGGACTCGCAACCACCACGGAGGCGGACATGCAGGCAGTTGTCATCGACCGGTTCGGCGATCCGAAGGACGTGCTCACCGCGCAGGAGGTGCCGCCGCCGGAGCCGGGACCGGGCGAAGTGCGGATCGCGATGACGCTGTCACCGATTCACAATCACGACCTGGCCATCATTCGCGGTGTCTACGGGTACAAACCGCCGCTGCCGGCCATCCCCGGCACCGAGGCGGTCGGCGTGGTCGACGCGGTGGGGCCCGGCGCGGGCGGGGTCGCGGTGGGACAGCGGGTCGCCGTGGCGGGCGCTCGCGCGGCCTGGGCCGACTTCGTCGTCGTCCGGGGTGAGCAGGTCGTGCCGATGCCGCCGCAAGTCCCCGACGGCACCGCCTGCCAGCTGCTGGCCATGCCGCTGAGCGCGCTGATGCTGCTCGACGATCTGCACGTGCACCCCGGGCAGTGGATCACGGTGAACGCCGCCAACGGCGCGGTCGGCCGGCTGCTCAACCTGTTCGCCCAGCAGCGCGGCGTGCGGGTGCTGAGCCTGGTCCGCGGGCCGGACTCGGTGCGGGCCCTCGAACAGTTCGGCTACGGACCGGTGATCGACACCGAGACCGAGAACTGGGCGACCCGTGCGGCCGAGGTCACCAACGGCGAGCCGATCGTGCGGGCGGTCGACCAGGTCAGCGGCCCCGCCGCGGGCGCGCTGATGTCGCTGCTGGCGCCGCGCGGTGAACTGATCTCCTTCGGCGCGCTGTCGGGTCAGCCGCTGGTCATCGACACCGGCGCCGTCATCTTCAAACAGGCCGTGGTGAAAGGCTTCTGGGGCCAGCAGCGCTCCAGCGAGATCGAGCGCGCCGACTACGTGCGCCTGATCACCGAACTGGTCGGCCTGGCCGCCGCGGGCACCTTGCGGCTGGAGGTGCAGGCCGAGTTCCCGCTCGACCGCGCGGGCGAGGCGGCGGTCGTGTCCGAGACCCCCGGCCGCAACGGCAAGGTGGTGCTGCGCGCGGGCGCCCGCTGACCCCATCATCCACAAGTTCGATCCCACGATCGAAGCCCACGGCGACCCGACGCCGTGGGCTTCGCCCGTTGTTACGGTCCGACCATGACGCGAGAAGACACCTCGCCGCGGAAGAAGACGATCAGCAACCCCTACATCCATCGACTGCAGCGCAGGCACTTCCTGCTCTTCGATGTCGCGCCGATCGTGGGAACCCTTGCCGCGCTGGCCTTCCTGTTCGTGCGCCCGCTCGGCGCCGTGGAGCTGGGGCTGCTGTTCGGGATGTGGCTGCTGACCGGTCTCGGCATCACCGTCGGCTACCACCGCCTGTTCACCCATCGCACCTTCCGCACCACGCCCGCGGTCGCGGCCGTGCTGGCGGTGTTCGGGTCGATGGCCGGGCAGGGCCCGGTGGTGTCGTGGGTGGCGCTGCACCGGCGCCATCACGAATACAGCGATCGCGAGGGAGATCCGCACTCCCCCAACCTCTCCGGTGACGGTCTGCGCGGCGCGCTGCGCGGGCTGGCGCATTCGCACTTCCTGTGGATGCGCCGCCACGAGTACCCGAACATCGTCCACTACGCCCCCGACCTGATCAAGGACCGGTCGCTGGTACGGGTGGCGCGGCTGTACTACTGGTGGGTGGGCCTGGGTCTGCTGCTGCCCGCCGTGCTGGGCGGACTGCTCACCCTGAGCTGGACCGGCGCCGTGAGCGGTCTGCTGTGGGGTGGGTTCGTGCGGATCTTCCTGCTCGAGCACATCGTCTGGGCGATCAACTCGTTCCTGCACATGATGGGGACCCGCCCGTATCAGTCCAGGGAGAACAGCCGCAACGGCGGCGTGTTCGCGCTGATCACGCTCGGCGAGTCGTGGCACAACAATCATCACGCCTTCCCCGAGTCACCGTCGTTCGGATTGCACTGGTACCGGCTCGATCCCGGCTACTGGCTGATCTGGACGCTCGAAACCTTCGGTCTGGCCTGGGATCTGAAGATCCCCTCGGCCGACCGGCTGGCCGCCAAACGCGCATGAGGAGCTGTCGTGGACACCAGTAGAGAAGCCATCGTCACGTGGTGCCAGGAGTATCTCGGGCAGCTGCTCGAGGTCCCGGCGAGCACCATCGACCCGCTCGCCGACTTCGACCGTCTCGGTGTCGATTCCGCGCTGGCGGTCGCCCTGCTCATCGAGGTGGAGGAGCAGTTCGGCGTCGACCTGTCGCCCGAGGACCTCTACGAGAACCCGACGCTGGACGCGGTCGCCGGGCATCTGCACGAGCGGCTGACCGCGAACGCGGGCCGCCGGTGACCGAGCCGGCCGATGCCCGCGCCGACGCCGCGGCCGCGGCGATCCGGCACCACTACGACATCGGCAACGCCTTCTACCGCCTGTGGCTGGACACATCGCTGAGCTACTCGTGCGCCATGCCCGCCACTCCCGTCGACACCCTCGAGTCCGCGCAGGACCGCAAGCTCCGCCACCACCTGAGCGCGATCGACGCCGACCGGGCGGAGTCGGTGCTCGACATCGGCTGCGGCTGGGGCGCGGTGCTCGCGCGCGGCAGCCGCGAGCACGGTGTGGCGCGGATGGTCGGGCTGACCCTCAGCGACGAACAGGCCGAGCATGTCCGGGCGCTGGCGCTGCCGGGCGTCGAGGTGCGGACCGAGAGCTGGGTGCACTACGCGCCGGAGGCTCGCTTCGACGGGATCATCTCGATCGGCGCGTTCGAGCACTTCGCGCGGCCCGACGACACCCCGGCCGCCAAGATCGCGGTGTACCGGGAGTTCTTCACCCGCTGCCGGGACTGGCTCACCGCCGACGGCACGCTGTCGCTGCAGACGATCGCCTACGGCAACATGCGCCGCGAGCAGGCCAGCGCTTTCATGCAGCAGGAGATCTTCCCCGATGCCGACCTGCCGACCCTCGCCGAGATCACCGCGGCCGCCGACGGGCTCTTCGAGATCGTCGGGCTCACCGACGACCGGCTCGACTACGCCTGGACCTGCGCGCAGTGGGCGCGCCGGCTGCGCGAACACCGGGCCGAGGCCGTCGCGCTGGTCGGCGCGGAGACCGTCGCCCGGTACGAGCGCTATCTGAAGCTGTCGGCGCTGGGCTTCCGGATGGGCAAACTCGGCCTGTTGCGCATCGTCGCCCGTCCCTATCCGGAGACCTTCTTCTCGCGCCGGGGGCGAGGATGACGCTGTCCGCGCCGCGCCCGTCGATCCGGTTCAACCCGTTCAGCGCCGAGTTCCGGCGTGATCCCTACCCGGCGTACCGAGCGCTGCGGGAGTCGCGGCCGGTGCACAAGACGCTCGGCATGTGGGTGCTGACCCGGCACGCCGACGCGCGAACCGTGCTGCACGACAAAACCTTCAGCGCGGGGCTGATCCCACGGCTGGTGACCGAGCAGGCCCGCAGGCTCGGTCAGCCCGAGGTCGCGCGGATCGAACGCCTCGGGCGCACCTCGCTGGTGTTCACCGACAACCCCGAGCACGCCCGCCTGCGCGGCCTGGTGAACAAGGTGTTCACGGCGCGCACGATCGCGACCCTGGAACCCCTGGTGGCCTCCATCGCCGACCGGCTGCTGCGGCCCGCGATCGCCGCGGGCCGGGCCGAGGTGATCACCGACCTGGCCGGACCGCTCCCGGTCGCGGTGCTGTGCGAGTGGATGGCGCTGCCGCCCGCCCTGCACGCCTGGGTCGGTGGCTGGACGCACGACATCCGCTTCCTGCTCGAGCCCGGCCTGATGAAGGCCGAGGACCTGACCCGCGTGCGCACCGTGGTGGAGTTGTTCGCCGACGCACTGGCCGAGGTGCTCGCCGAACGCCGCGCCGCCCCCGGTGACGACTTGATCAGCCGCCTGCTCGCCGCGCGCACCGCGGGCGGGGACCGCCTGACCGACGAGGAGCTGATCTTCGTCTGCATCATGTGTTTCGTCGCGGGCACCGAGACCACAAAGTCGCTCATCGGCACCGCCACCCTGGCTCTGCTGCGGCACCCGGATCAGGCCGCCATGGTGCGGCGGTCCCCCGACTCGCTGCGCGCCGCGGTCGCGGAAGCCCTGCGCTACGACGCGCCGCTCCAGCTGACCAAGCGGCTGGCCACCCGGGACGTGACGATCGGCGGGGAGACGATCCGCGCGGGCGAGCATGTCCTGGTGTGTCTGGGCGCGGCGAACCGCGATCCCGAGATCTTCGCTCGCCCCGACGAATTCGACATCACCCGGACGCCGGGGAATCACCTGGCCTTCGGGCACGGCATGCACGGCTGCCTCGGGGGCGCCCTCGCCGAGCTCCAGACCCGGATCGCCCTGGACGCCCTCCTGCGCAGGCATCCGCGCCTGGCCACACCGGCGGGCGACTTCGCCTGGCAGGAGCACAGTTTCCTGCTGCGCGGCCTCGACAGCCTGCCCGTGTCGTTCGGAGCGAGCCGATGAGCACTCTTCTGCTGCCCGAGGTCCTGCGCGAGCGTGCGCACGCCACCCCCGACCGCGTCGCCTACCGCTTCCTCGACGACACCGGCGCCGAGGCCGGCCACCTCACCTACGCCGAACTGCACGCCAGGGCCATGGCGGTGGCGGCGCAGGTGCGCGCGGTCTGCGCGCCGGGCGAACGAGCGCTACTGGTCTTCCCGCCCGGACTCGACTTCCTCGCCGCCTATTTCGGCTGCCTGTTCGCGCGGGTGATCGCGGTCCCGGTCAATCCGCCGCGCCGCACGCACGTCCAGCACGCGACGCGCTCGATCGTGCGGGATTGCGCGCCCGCCGTGGTTCTCACCGTCACCGGGGCGCTCGAGCCGCTGCGCACCGCGCTGCAACCACTACTGCCACAGGCCGCCTGGCTGACCGTCGACACCCTGACGCGCACCGAGTTCCCCGCCGAGCCGATCGACCCCGGCGCGGTGGCGTTCCTGCAGTACACCTCCGGGTCCACCTCGGCGCCCAAGGGCGTCATGGTCTCGCACAGCAATCTGGCCGCCAACCAGGAGATGATCCGGCACGCCTTCGGTCACGACAGCGGGTCGACGGTGGTCGGCTGGGCGCCGCTGTTCCACGATCAGGGCCTGATCGGCAATGTGCTGCAACCACTCTGGGTGGGCGCGACCAGCGTGCTGCTGTCACCGGCCACCTTCGTGCGCAGGCCGCTGCTGTGGCTGACGGCGATCAGCGAGTACCGCGCGCACTCCAGCGGCGGCCCGAACTTCGCCTTCGACGCGTGCGTCGCCAGGGCCGCCGCCGAGCCCGTGCCCGAGCTGGATCTCACCAGCTGGCAGGTCGCGTTCAACGGCGCCGAGCCGATCCGCCCGGCCACGCTCGCGCGGTTCGCCGAAACCTTCGCCCCGCACGGCTTCCGGGCCACTTCGCTCTACCCCTGCTACGGGCTGGCCGAAGCGACCCTGCTGGTCACCGGCAGCGACAAGGGCCGCGGCCCGCGCACACTGACCGTCGACACCGCCGCGCTCGGTGCCGGGCACTATCGACCCGCCCGACCGGGCACGGCGCGCACGCTGGTCAGTTCCGGGCGGGTCCTGCCCGGTGAACGCGTCCGCATCGTCGACACCGCCACGCTGCGGTCGTGCCCCGCGGGCCGGACCGGTGAGATCTGGGTGACCGGCGACCATGTGGCACAGGGCTATTGGCGGCGCCCCGAGGCGACCGAGGAACTGCTGCGGGCCCGCGCCGCCGACGATCCGCGCACCGCCTGGCTACGCACCGGCGATGTCGGGATGCTGGTGGACGGCGACCTGTATGTCGTCGGCCGGATCAAGGACATGGTGATCATCCGCGGCCGCAATCACTATCCGCACGACATCGAGGACACCGTGCAGTCCGCGCATCCCGCGCTGCGCCACGGCGGCTCGGCGGCCTTCGCCTACCCCGGTGACGCGGGTGAGCGGCTGGTGGTCGTGCAGGAGCTGCGCCGTGACCGGCTCGACGCCGATCCCGCCGAGGTGATCGGAGCGATCCGGGCGGCGGTGATCCGGGAACACGAACTCGCCGTCGGCGACCTGGTGCTGACGCCGCCGGACCAGCTGGCCAAGACGAGCAGTGGCAAGATCATGCGATCGGCCGCCCGCGCGCGGTACGCGGCAGCGGGTTTCGAGGCATGGCCATCCACCCCCGACCAGAGGAGCCCGACCCGATGACGACGCAGGCCCCCAACCCCGATTTCGCCCAGGTCGTTCCCGCCGCGGTGCTGTCCATGCCCGCTGCCGCCCATCTGGGTTTCCATTTCGGACGGATCGCGCCCGGCGAGGTCGAGATCGTGCAGCCGCACCGCCGCGAACTCACCCAGCACGACGGCTACTTCCAGGGTGGTGTGCTCGGCTCGCTCGCCGACTTCGCGGCGGGATCGGCGGCGGGCACCCTGCTGCCGATCGGCTGGATCAATATGACCGTCGACTACACGGTGAAGATCCTCGCTCCCGCCAAGGGCGCGACGGTGATCGCGCGCGGCCGGGTGATCAAGCCCGGTGCGCTGCTCACCATCGCCGCCGCCGAGGTCTTCTCCGTCGAGGACGACGGTGAAACCCTGTGCGCGACAGCGCTGGTCACGATGCGCAATGTGCGCATCGCGACACCGTGACCCGAGAGGCCGTGATCCCGATGCCCTTCGTCGTCGTCGACGGTGTGTCCATCGCCTACACCGACACCGGTACCCCGGCGGGCAAGCCCGACGCGCCCACGGTCGTCTTCGGCCACGGCTTGTTGTTCGGCGGCTGGATGTTCCGCGCCCAGCTGTCATCCCTGCAACTCGACTACCGTTGCGTCACCCTCGACTGGCGCGGCCAGGGCCACACTCCGCCCACGCCCGGCGGCTACGACATGGACACCCTCACCGCCGACGCCGTCGGCGTCCTCGCGGCCCTGCGCACCGGCCCGGTCCACTGGGTCGGTCTGTCCATGGGCGGCTTCGTCGGCCTCCGCCTCGCCGCCCGGCACCCTCGACTCCTGCGTTCCCTCGCCCTCCTCGATACCAGCGCCGACGCCGAAGACCCCACGAAAGTCGCCGAGTACCAGCGCCTCGCGTGGGCGCTGCGCTGGTTCGGCCACCGCCCCGTCCTCGGCCGCGTCGCTCCCCACCTCTTCGGCCCCACCTTCCGCGCCTCCCCGGCCGCTTCCGCGGTCCTGGGTGACTGGTCCCGCCGTCTGGCCGCCACCGACCGCGTCGCCCTCCGCAAAGCCGTCCACGGTGTCACCGCCCGCCCCGCCATCGCCCCCGAGCTCCCGTCGATCACCGCCCCCACCCTCGTCCTCGTCGGCGCCGACGACACCGCGACCCCGCCCTCCTGCGCGGACCGCATCGCCACCCTGATCCCCCACGCCCGCCGCCACCACCTGCCGAACTGCGGCCACTCCAGCACCCTCGAACAACCGCAGCTGGTCACCGAGCACCTCCGCCGCTTCCTCACCGCAGTGGACACCGAATCCGTGCACTGATGTCGATCACGGGCTGCCACTGCGCCACCGCCGTCGACCCGGCCGAGGCCCGATCCGCCGGCACCGGCGCGGGCGCGGCGACGCCGGTCAGCGCAGCCCCGATGGCGAAGAGCGCTTCATCTCGTCCGCCGCCCTGCCCCGGCACACACCGGCGCTGAACTATCTTCGGGCACAGGCATTTCGGCGGCCGATACGACTGGCTTGTCGGGCAGCTGACCGGCCACGATGGCGGCCAGCGCGAGACCGAAGCCGACGAGCTGGACCGGGCCGAGCCATTGGCCGAGCAGGACCGCGCCGAGCACGGCCGCGACCAACGGCGACAGCAACAGCAGCACCGCGACCGAGGTGACCGGCAGCGTGCCCAGCCCGCGGAACCACACGATGTAGGCGAGCAGTCCGCCGCACAGACCCATCCACAGGTAGCCGAGTGCCGCGGGCCCGTCGATCGGGGGTGGCGCGCCCTCGACCAGGGCGGTTACCGGCAACAGGACCAGCCCGCCGGCCGTCAGCTGCCACCCCGCGAAGGCCACGGGGCCGACCCCGGGCGGGCGTCCCCAGCGTTTGGTGAGGGTCAGCCCCAGCGCCATCGATGCCGCGCTCACCAGTCCGGCCGCGACCCCGGTGACGTCGAGCGCCGCACTCGGCCCGAGCACCACCAGCCCCACCCCGGCGACGCCGATCGTCCCCCAGACCAGCCGCCGCGGTGACGGCCGCTCCCCCAGCACCGGCATCGCCAGCACCGCGACCGCCAATGGTTGCGCCGCCGCGAGGGTCGCCGCGACCCCGCCGGGCAGGTGTTCGGCCGCGAGGAACAGCAGCGGGAACGGCACCCCGATGGTGAGTATCCCCAGCACCGCGATCTTCGCCCACCACAGTCCGCGTGGCAGGATCCGGGTGAGCGCGAGCGCGATCAGCCCGGCGGGCAGCGCGCGCAGCAACCCGGCGAACACCGGGTGATCGGGCGGCAGGAGTTCGGTGGTCACCACGTAGGTCGTGCCCCAGGCAGCGGGCGCGAGCGCGGTGATCGCGGTCCGTGTCACCCGCCCCGCGCCGAGGTCACCGGAAGTCGGCCGAGCCACTGAACCTTTCATGGACCCATCGAACCGCGCGACGATCTATGAATCCAACACATGTTTGTCACTGCAACGATCGTGAAGCACGATGGATGCATGGAGCTCCAGCAGATGCGCTACGTCCTCGCCGTCGCCGAGACCGACAGCTTCACCCGGGCCGCCGAGCGGTGCCTGGTCGTGCAGTCGGCCCTGAGCCATCAGATCGCCCGGCTGGAGCGTGAACTGGGCGCGAAACTGTTCGAACGGACGAGCCGCCGGGTCCGGCTCACCCAGGCGGGCGCTGCCTTCCTCCCGGCGGCCCGTCAGTGTCTCGACGCCGCCGAGCGGGCGGCGGCCGAGGTGGCCGCGGCGGTCGGCGAGGTGCGAGGCAGGCTCGCCGTCGGCCTGATCCCGACCGTCGCCGCGGTCGATCTGCCCGCCGCGCTGCGCGAATTCCGGACCGCGTACCCGCACGTGCGGATCAGTTTGCGGGTCGGCGCGAGCGAGGAGCTGGCCGAGCAGGTCGAACAGGGCGTCCTCGATGTCGCCTTCCTCGGCTTGCCGACGACCACACGGCCGAGCGGGGTCGCCGCCCACGAACTCGCGCGCGACAAGCTCGTCGCGGTGGTCGCACCGGGTCACCCGCTCGCCGAGGAACCGAGCGTCGATCTGCGCAGGCTCTCGACCGAGGTCTTCGTCGACCTGCCCGCGGGCACGGCGGGCCGGATCCAATCGGATCTGGCGTTCGCGGCGGCGGGCCTGACCCGCGATGTCGCCTTCGAGGTGACGACCGCCGACTACATCGCCCGCCTCGTCAGCCAGGATTTGTGTGTGGCGATGATGCCCGCCGCCCACGCCCCACAGCTCACCGGCGTGCGCATCGTGACGGTCACCGACGCGCCGAGCCGCGTCGAGTACGTCGTGTGGAACCGCGCCGACCGCAGCCCGGCGGCATCGGCCTTCCTCGCGGCACTGGATGTTCCGACGACCCTGCGCTGACAGCTCCCGGCCCCGCCGGCTGCACCGACGGGGCCGGGAACGACGTGTTCAGGCCGGGGTGACCGCGACCGCCAGCGATTCCAGCCCACGGATGACGACATTGGGCTTGAACGGCGGGTTCTCCGAACGCAATTCGACCGTGCGCACCTTGCGCAGCAGCACGTCGAGCAGGATCTCCATCTCCAGCAGCGCCAGCGGGGCGCCGAGGCAGTAGTGGATGCCGAGGCTGAACCCGAGGTGCTTCTTGGCCGGGTTCATCGGATCGGCGTAGCGGGTCATGTCGACCCGGTCGGGGTCGGGGTAGGCGGCCGGATCGTGATTGGCCGAATTGATCAGCACCACCACACCTTCGCCCTGCTCGAACTCGTGCCCGGCGACGGTGATCGGCCGGGTCGCGGCGCGCGTGGTGATCTGCACCGACGGATCCAGGCGCAGCAGTTCGTCGGGGGCGACGGCCAGCAGTTCGGGACGATCGCGCAGCAGCTGGATCTGGTCGGGGTTGCGCAGCAAGCGCAGCATGCCGGTGCCGATCAGATTGGCGGTGGTCTCGTGACCGGCGACGAAGGTGGTGATGCAGGTCGCGAGGAGCTCCTGCTCGGTGAGCACATCGCCGCGGTCCTCGACCTGCGACAGCACGCTGAGCAGGTCGTCGCGCGGGGTGACGCGCCGCTCGTTGAGCAGCTCACGGAAGTAGCCCATGAACCCGCGCGAGGCGGCGCTGCGGGCGCTCAGGCATTCCTCGGGCAGCGTGTAGTCGTGGTCGAAGCCGCGGGCCAGGTCCTGGGACCACCGGTGGACCTGGTCGTAGGCCTGCTCGGGCACGCCGATCAGCTCGCAGGCAATGATCAGCGGCAGCGGATAGGCGATCTTCTCGACGAGGTCGAATTCGCCCGCGGCCAGGGCGTCGTCGACGAGCTGCTCGCACAGCTGCTCGATCCGGGGGCGCAGCCTGGTCACCATGCGCGGGGTGAAACCCTTGGTGACCAGGTTGCGCAGGCGGGTGTGGTCCGGCGGCTCCATCCACAGGAACGAGGTGGGCAGTTCCTCGGCGGCGTTCTCCGGCGACACCGTGGGGTGCATCATCGCCGCTTCCTCGGCGTGGCTCCACGCGGTGGTGGACAGCACGGCCGCGCAGTCCTCGTAGCGGGTCAGCACATGGTGACCGAGCGGGGTCTGATGGATGGGCCCCGCCTCGCGCAGGACGCGGGCGGGGGCATACGGATCGGCGCGGCCGTCCGGCCCGAACAGCTGGACCAGTGCGGTCTGGACCGCCTGGGCGTCGATCGGGGAAGTCGTGGAGGTCATGGGTGGGTCTCCTGGTTCTCCGGTGGTGGTCAGGGAAGGAGGATGCGGCGCAGCGTGCCCGGCGCGGTGAGCGCGGCGGGCGGGTCGACCAGGTGGGCGACCCGCAGGAAGGTCCTGGCCACGCGCGGATCATGGTGCGCGACCCGCTGCACCCGGCTGACGAAGACAGTGGTGAGCCGGGTCCGGACCGTGCGCCTGCCCGCGACGCCCGGATGCCGCAGATCCGAGCCGGCGGCCAGCTGCCAAGCCACCTCGACCGCGCCGGCGGCGGCCGCGTAATACCGGGCGGGCAGGTCGGTTTCGCCCGTACCGAGGCACTCGCGCAGCGCCGCGGCTTGCAGCGCGGCGACCGTCATGCCCTGGGCGTAGAGGGGATTGAAGGCGCACAGCGCGTCGCCGAGCACGAGCAGCCCGTCCGGCGGGGCGCTCTGGCGGTCGAAGCGGCGGCGCACGGCGGTCCGGAACCGGTAGGGCACCGCGTCGCCGAGCGGCTCGGAGCCGATCACCAGGGTGTGGATGTCGGGGGCCGACAGCGAGGCGGCGTACTCGCGAAATCCCGCGTCGTCGACGGGCGGATGATCGCCGAGCATTCCGGCCAGGGTGACGTGCCACCGATCGCCCTCCACCCGGACCGCGCCGCCGCCGCGCCCGTTCGCGCCGGTCGAGACGATGACCGAGGCCTGTCCGCCGAGCTGACCGGGCCGATGCCGGAAGAACCGCGACGCGTAGCCGAGGTCGACGTCGAGCCGCTCCTCCTCGGGTACCTCGGCTCCGATCGCGGTAAGCCACTGCGTGATCCGTGATCCTCGACCGCCCGCATCGACGACCAGGTCCGCGGACAGGGTCTGCGCGCCCGCCGGGCCGATGACAGTCACCGCGCGCACCCGCCGGGCGTCGCCGACCAGGCCCTGCACGGTGGTGCGGGTCAGCAGTTCGATGCCGCGCAGCCGCAAGGTCCGCCTGCGCAGCACCGTCTCGAGCAGCGAGCGGGTGGCGATCACCGAGGTGAGTCCGGTCGAGCCCGCCGCGAGCCGGGAGCCGCCGACATACCACCGGGTGCCGACCAGCACCTCGGCGACGGTCGCGCCGTCCGAGACCGCCTGCTCGGTGAAGCCCGGGTAGAGCTCCTCCATGACGCGGCGGCCCCGGTCGAGCAGACCGTGCAGGTGCCAGGCCTGCGGAACACCCCGGCGCACAGTCTCTTTCGCGTCGAGCTCGTCGCGTTCGACCAGGGTGACCCGCTCGTAGGTATCGGCGAGCACGCGCGCGGCCAGCAGCCCGGCGACCCCGGCGCCGATGACGATCGCCTGCCCGCGGCGCGCGGTCACAGCGTCACCGGCAGGTGCAGGATGCCCCGGTGGATCAGGCTGGGACGGTAGACGATCGGCGCGTCGGCCAGGGCCAGCTCGGGTGCTCGCGCCAGCAGCGCGAGGATCGCGGCCTCGGCCTCGATCCGGGCCAGCGGCGCGCCCACGCAGTAGTGGATGCCCAGGCTGAACCCGAGATGCTTGCGCGGCGGCCGGTGTCCGGTGAACCGGGTGATGTCGAAGGTGTCGGCGTCGCGGTAGACCCGCTCGTCGCGGTTGGCCGAGCCGGTCAGCACCACGACACCGTCACCGCGGCGGAAGGTGTGCCCGCCCACGTCGGTGTCGTCGAGGGCGACCCGGATCGTGAACTGGGTCGGCGCGTCGTAGCGCAGCATCTCGTCGATCGCGGGCCCGATCAGCTCGGGATGCGCGCGCAGCAGCGCCAGCTGGTCGGGGTGGCGCAGCAGCGCGAGCAGGCCGTTGCCGATCAGGTTGATCGAGGTCTCCATGCCGGCCACGAGCAGCAGCAGCGACATCCCGATCACCTCGGGTTCGGTGGGAAGCTCACCCGAGCCGCTCGCCGCGACGAGGTCGCTGAGCAGGTCGGGGCCCGGCTGCCGCTTCTTCTCGGCGATCAACCGCGCGAAGTACCCCATGCAGGCGATCGCGGCGTCGGTGCGGGCGCTGATGTCGCCGGGACCGAGCAGCGAGTCGGGGTCGCTGCCCCGCGCGATCGCCAACTGCCAGGCGCGGAAGTCGGCTCCGTCGGCCGCGTCCGCGCCGAGCAGGCGCACCGCGACCATGGCCACGGCCAGCGGCACCGCCAGATCGTCTAGCACGTCGAACTCACCGCGATCGAGCGCGGCGTCGATCAGTCCGTCGACCACGGTGCCCGCCAGCGGCGCCAGTTCGCCGATCGTGGCGGGGGTGAACGCTTTCGCCACCAGCTTGCGGTAGCGGCCGTGCTCGGGCGGATCCATCCGGACGAAGGACCCCGGGATGGCGGCGGTGGTGTCGCGGAACGGGCTGATCCCCGCCGAGTAGCCGTGCCCCCAGTCGGTGCCGGTGAGGACCGCGGCGCATTCCTCGTAGCGGGTCACCAGCGTCACCGGGACCTCGCCGAGGGCGAACGGGAACAGCGGCGTCGCCTCGCGCACCCGGTGGTAGGCGGCGTACGGGTCGGCACGGTGCTCGGGCGCGAACGCGTCGAAGGTGAGGTCGGCGGGGACAGCGGTACTCATCGGCCCTCCAGGCTGATTCGCAGTTCGGACATGCCGCGCACGACCACGTTCGGGCGGTACGGCGGTTCGGCGAGCAGTGACATCCGCTCGACCCGGGTGGCCACGGCCCGCAGCACCGCCTGCATCTCCAGGCGGGCCAGCGGTGCGCCGAGGCAGTAGTGCAGGCCGAGACCGAACGACAGATGCCGCTCGGGTCGCCGGCCGGACCCGTAGCGGCCGATGTCGAACCGGTCGGCGTCCGGGAAGGCCCTGGGATCCCGGGCCGCCGAACCGATCAGCACGATCACCGCGTCACCGGGCACGAAGGTCCGGCCGGCGAGCTCGATCTCGTGCCGCGCGGTCCGGGTGGTCAGGTGCACGGGCGGGTCGTAGCGCAGGACCTCGTCGACCGCGGGGACGCACAGCGCCGGATCCTCGCGCAACCGCTGGAACTGATCGGGGTGGCGGATCAGCGCCAGCAGCCCGTTGCCGATCAGATTGACAGTGGTCTCGTGGCCCGCCACCACCAGGATCAGCAGGGTGCCGATCAGTTCGGTGCGGGTCAGCCGCACCCCGGCGTCCTCGGCCTGCACGAGCGCGGTGATCAGGTCGTCGCGGGGGTCGCGGCGGCGCCGGGCGATCAGATCGCCGAAGAAGTCGGTGAACGCGTGCACGGCGGTGGTGCGCGCGGCCAGCTCGACCGGGCTGAGCAGGGTGTCGGGGTCGAGGCCACGGGCGATGTGCGCGGAGATCTCGCGGACGTGGGCATGGGATTCGGCGGGGACACCGAGCAGTTCGCAGATCAGCGTCAGCGGCACCGGGTAGGCCAGCGCCTCGAGCGCGTCGGTCTCGCCTTCGGCCAGCATCGCCGTCAGCAGGCCGTCGACCAGGCGCTCGGCCCGTTCGTGCAGTCCCGCCACGGTGCGCGCGGTGAACGCCCTGCCGACCAGGCCGCGCAGCCGGGTGTGGTCCGGCGGTTCCATCCACAGGAAGGAGCCGGGCAGTTCCACCTCGCTGTCGCCGTGCAGCAGCTGCGGCTCCTCGGCATGACTCCAGCGCGGGTCGCTCAGGATGGTCTGAGCCTCGGCGTGCCGGGGCACGAAGTGGATCCCGTGCGGGCCGGGGACGAACGGGCCCGCCTCCCGCAGCGTCGTGTAACTGCGGTACGGGTCGTGGCGGCAGTGCGGTGCGACGCTCTCCAGCACCGCGATCTGCACCGGGGTCGGGTCGTCGACCGCGACATGATCGGAAGTCACCGGCAGCTCCTACGGCGATAACGGTGCGGGGATTTCGCCGCCCATCGTCGCCGCCGGGCCACCGCGAATTCGTGCAGTATTGTCTGCTCCGATCGGGCGATAGCCGAATATCTTTATCGGGCAGTGCAATTGAACGATCGGCGGTCATTATCGGCGCGCGTATTTCGGAATTCGTTCAGCGCGATTTCATATGGCACTGTTGTCGTTTCCGGCATGAATTCCTCGCGTTCGGGTGAAACGCTCACCACGCTGCTGGCCGGCGTCGCCGCCGCGCATCCGCAGGTGCCCGCGACGTTCTGGTCGGTGTCGGAGCGGGTCGGCTACGCCGAGCTGCGACTGCGCGCGCAGACCACGGCCACGGCGCTGGTCCGGCGCGGGATCGGGCGCGGCGAGCCGGTCGGCGTGCTCAGTCCCAACGCCCCCGAGTTCCTGGTCTCGCTGTTCGGCATCGCCGCGGCGGGCGGGGCGGCCACGCCGCTGCCACTGCCCGCGGGTGCCCGCGCCACGGCCGCCTACCCGGCCAAGCTGGCCGCGATCACCGCCGCCGCCGGCATGCGCACCGTGCTGGTCTCACCGCGCTTCGCCTCGATGATCCCGCTGATCGGCGATATCGGCGTCGAGTTCGTCGACACCACCGACCTGGTCACCGATGTCGTCGCCGACCCGGACACGCTGCCCGAGCACGGACCCGACGACCTGGCGATCGTGCAGTTCACCTCCGGCAGCACCGCGCTGCCCAAGGGCGTGCGGC
Source organism: Nocardia sp. No.11 (assembly GCF_038752175.1). Lineage (NCBI taxonomy): Bacteria > Bacillati > Actinomycetota > Actinomycetes > Mycobacteriales > Nocardiaceae > Nocardia > Nocardia sp. No.11. The sequence continues at coordinate 21,975 of NZ_JBCGFB010000065.1, forward strand.
TCACCCACGCCAATGTGGTGAGCGGGCTGGCCGCGATCCGCACCGGCATCGACCTGAGCCTCGACGACCAGGGTGGCTTCTGGCTGCCGCTGTTCCACGACATGGGCCTGTTCGGCACCTTGTCGGCGGTGCTGCGCGGGATCCCCGCCCACGTCTGGTCCCCGCTGGCCTTCGTCAAGGACCCGGCGCGCTGGCTGAGCGAGTTCGCCTCGACCGCGACCACGATCACCGCCATGCCCAACTTCGGCTACGAGGCACTGCTCGGCGCGATCGGTCCCGAGCAGGTCACCGACTACGACCTGAGCCACTGGCGCATCGCGTTCAACGGCGCCGAGCCGATCTCGGAATCGGTGGTCACCGCGTTCTGCGAACGGTTCGCGCCCGCCGGCTTCGCGCCGTCGACGATGTTCGGCGTGTACGGCATGGCCGAGGCCACCCTGGCCGTCGCCTTCCCGCCGCTGCTGCGCGAGCCGCGCTTCGAGTGGGTCGACCGCGCCCGGCTCTCGGATGCCGCTGTCGCCGAGCCGGTCTCGCGCGGCGAGGACGGCGCGCGGGCGGTCGCCTCCGTCGGTTCGGCGGTCGAGGGGATCGCGCTCCGGATCGTCGACCTCGACACCGGCGCCGACCTGCCCGACGGCCGGGTCGGCGAGATCCGGATCGAGGGCGCGCCCGTCACCGGTGGCTATCTCGCCGTCGATCCCGACGCGGTCGCCGATCGTTTCGTCGACGGCTGGTTGCGCACCGGCGATCTCGGCTACCGCCGCGACGGCGAACTGTTCGTCACCGGACGCTGCAAGGACATGATCACCGTGCGCGGGGTGAACTACTACGCCCAGGACGTCGAGGCCGCGGTCCGCGATCTCGACGGCATCCATCAGGGCCGCTGCACCGCGGCCGTCGAGCCCGACGGCGACGACGTGATCGCGCTGATCGCCGAGACCGAACGCACCGGCGCCGCGGCCGAGGCGCTGGCCGCGGCCATCGTCGCCGCCGTCGCCGCCGAGCTCGGACTCTCCGCCGTGCGGGTGCATCTCGTCGCGCCGCGCAGCATCCCCCGCACCAGTAGCGGCAAGCTCCAGCGGCTGGCCGCCCGCGACCTGATCGGCCGGCGATGACGCCGCGCCGCTCGCCCCTGCGATCGAATGGGAGTGCCTAGTGCACAGCTTCGACATCTTCCGCCACTACGAACGCCTGCACTGGAAACTGAGCGACCTCGACCTGGCCGCCGTCGACCCGACGCTGGTCCGCCCGGAGTACATCACCCTCGCCAAGAGCGCGGCGATGGGCGAGTCCAATGTCATCGCGGCCGTGCACGGTTTCCTCGACGAGTTCGTCGACGACTACGACTTCTCCACCTTCGCGGTGGTGTGGGGCTACCAGGAGGTGCAGCACCACTACGCCTTCCGCTCCTGGCTGGGCGCCATCGGCGAGGACGTCGACGACCGCGCGGTGGACGCGATGCGCGAGCCGTACGCGCCGGGCAGCACGCCCTCGGCGACGCTGGCCACCAACATCATCTCCGAGCTCACCGTCAACCACGTGTACCGCGCGGTGTCGAGCTGGGTGGCCGAGCCGGTGCTGAAGACGTTGCTGCTCAACGCCAGTCGCGACGAAGCCGGGCACGCCCGGGAGTTCATCCACTACACCACCGAACGGCTGAAGCGGCGGCCCGACGAGCTGCCGTCGGTGCTCGAGACGCTCTACGTCTACAGCTCCGAGGCCAAGATCAAGCACCCGGTGAGCACCTTCAAGGCCGGCATCGCCGAGCTCGGCGACCACGAGACCATCGACACCGGTTTCGAGCTGTTCCTCGAGCAGGTCGCCGCCGAGGGCGAGCTGGAGGTCCTGCACGACAAGGTGCGCCGCACCTTCGCCGGCATCACCGGCCTCGACCTGTCCAGCAACGCGAAGGTGCGCCGCGCCCTCGCCGACGCCATCGCGTGATGACCGCAGGCGAACGGCCCGACGCCGTCGAGGTGCCGTGGTCGGTGATCCCCGACTATCACTGCTTCGGCTGTTCCCCGCACAACGCCACCGGGCTGCGTCTGAGCTTCACCCCGCGCGCCGACGGCGCGCTGGAAGCCGCCTTCCGGCTCGGACGCGCGTTCGAGTCCTATCCCGGCGTGGTGCACGGCGGCCTGATCGGCGTCGTGTGCGACGAGGTGATGGGCAACCTGATCGTGCTGGCCCGCCGGGTTCCCGCCTTCACCGTCTCCCAACGCACCCGCTTCCTCACTCCCCTGCTGATCGACCGCGAATACCGCTGTGTGGCAACGCTGCCGCCCGCGCGGGCCGACGGCCCGATCCCCGCGCACGCCGAGATCCTCGACGCGAACGGCGCGGTGTGCGCGACCTCGACGGCCAGCTATCAGCCGTTCGATCTGCATGCCGTCCGCGACCAGCTCACCCTCGACGACGACGAAGTCGCCCTGCTCGACCACGCCCTGTCCACGGCGAACACCCTCTCCCCGAACGGAGCCCGGCCATGACCACCACCTCTGCCGACACCATCCTGCGCACGGTCACCGAGATCGCGATCACCGAGACCGGCCTGACCGCCGCCGAGCTGACCCCCGACGCCGACCTGCGCGCCATGGCGGGCGTGGACTCGGTGCGGGTGCTGCGGATGATCGCCCGCATCGAGCGCACCTTCGACATCGAACTCGACGACGCCGACGTCTTCGGGATGTCCACCCTGGCCGAGGTGACCGCGGTGGTCGAACGGTCCGTGGCCGAGGCGGCCGCATGACCGTCGTCGCCGATACCAATCAGCACTACGATCTCGACCCGGACATCTTCGGGCAGTTCCTCGACCCGCTGCGCAAGTACAGCTCCGCGCTCTACACATCCGACAGCGACACCCTGGAGCTGGCGCAGCGCAACAAGCTGCGCTTCGTCGCCGAGCGGCTCGGTCTGCGCGGCGGCGAGCAGCTGCTCGATGTGGGATGCGGCTGGGGTTCGCTGATCCTGTACATGGCGAGCGAGCTGGGCTGCCGCACGCTCGGGGTCAGCCCGGCGCCGCGTCAGCACGACTACATCGCCGAGCAGGCGGCCGCGCGCGGCGTGGCCGATCTGGTGCGCACCCGGGTCGGGCACTTCGAGCAGCTCGACCTGCCCGCCCGCTCCTTCGACGCTGTCACACTGCTGGGGTCGATCGTGCACATGCCCGATCCCGACGAGGTGTTCCGCCGCGCGCGGGGCGTGCTGCGCCGCGGCGGCACGCTCTACGTCTCGGAGAGCTGCTTCCGTAATGCGGCCACCCGCAGCGCGTTCGACGATCGCGACGGCACCGGCTTCGTCCGCGAGGACATCTTCGGCTTCGGTGAACTGCGGCCGCTGTCGGAGCTGATCGCCGCCGCCGAGAACGCCGGCTTCTCGGTGATCTCGGTCGATGACCTGACCGAGCACTACCGGCGCACCATCGAGGACTGGATCGGCAATGTCGACGCCGCCGCCGAGCGCATCGACGCGCACGGCCCCGGTCTGGCCGCCAAGCTGCGCCACTATCTCGAGATCGCCAACGCGGGCTGGGGTTACACCACCAAGCACTACGCGCTGGTCTGCCGGAATGCCAGGTAGGACATGATCACCACACCGGGGCTGTTGCCCGTGCGGGACCTGGTCGCCGCGGTCGACGGCTTTCTGGCCGCGTCCCCGGCGACCCGTGCCTGGGATGTGGAGACCGCCGTCGACTGGGCCGCCGCCGACGCGGGCAGGCTCACCGAGGGTCAGCGCTCCGCGGTCCAGTTCGTCACCCTGATCGAAGACCACCTGCCCGGCTACTTCGACGTCTACCACCGGCATTTCCCCGTCGACGACAGCGTGGATCTGCCGACCTTCGAGCACAATCGGGAGCTCTACCACTTCACGGTGCGCTGGGCCCTCGAGGAGGACACCCATGCCAGGGCGCTGACCCGCTACCAGGAGGCGGCCGGCATCGCCGACCGCGACACCCTGCGGTCGGAACTGGCGATCGAGGGCCACAAGCCGTTCGACCTGCCCTACGAGCACCCCGTTCAGTTCTTCGCCTACGCCTTGGTGCAGGAGAAGGCGACGCAGATGTACTACCAGCAGTTGCGCGACGTGGTCGCCGACCCGGTCCTGGCCGCGGTGCTCACCCGGTTGTCGCGCGACGAGGCGCGGCATTTCAGCTTCATGGCCGAGGTGGTGACCCGGTATCTGCGCCACGACGGTGACGCGGTGGTCGAGCCGATCCGCGATGTCGTCGCCAACTTCCGGATGCCGCTGTCGGACACGCTGCGCGGCTATTGGCGGTGGGCGCTGCGGATCGCCGATGTCGCCGACTACGACCACACCGCCGCCTACGAACATCTGGTGAAGGTGATCGACCGCGCGGTCGATGCCCGCACCGAGCCGGTCGACGAGTTGATCGCCTTCGTCGAGGGTTGCCGCACCCTGGCCTGAACCGGCCCTGGCCCGGACCGAAGAGAACCGGCCTTGCGCGCGATGATCCGCGCAAGGCCGGTTCTCTTCGCCGATCGGCCCTGAGCCGTCAGTTGCCCTGCGCCAGCACGAGAATCGTGGTGGTGCCGTGCGCGATCAGCTTGCCCGCCGCGTCGGTGATGCGACCTTCNGGCCCTGAGCCGTCAGTTGCCCTGCGCCAGCACGAGAATCGTGGTGGTGCCGTGCGCGATCAGCTTGCCCGCCGCGTCGGTGATGCGACCTTCGGCGGTCGCGGTCCGCCTGCCGACGTGCACGGCGGTGGCCTCGCAGGTGAGCCTGCTGCCGTCCAGGGTCACCGCGCGGATGAAGTTCACCTTCAGTTCGAGCGTGGTGTAGGCGACGCCGTCGCCGAGTTCGGTGAACACCGCGCTGCCCATGGCGGTGTCCATGAGCGTGGCCAGCACGCCGCCGTGCACCGTGAACATCGCGTTGATGGTCGCCGGATTCGGGTCGAGGTAGTAGCGGGTACGGCCCTTGGACGCGCTTTCCAGCCGAATTCCCAGCGAATCGCCGACGCCCAGCTTCTCCTGCAGCCCGCGCTCGAAGACCGCGGTCAATTCGGCGACCCGCCGGTCGGCGGTCGCGTCGATTTCGGTGGTGGTCATGGTTTTCCTCCCTGCGGACGATTCCTCCGCCATTCGATCAGCGCTCGGTGAATTCCGTCTTGCCACAGGACATTCCATTTCCAGCTCCGATCGGCTGATCGGGATCACCCGAGGCCGGTGAGTCGTCGACCCGGCGCGGGTACCGTCGGGCAGATGGCCGACACCACCGCTGCTGCCCGCGTCGAGTCCATCGAGGCCGACTTCTTCGACGATCCGCACGCGCACTACCGGCGCTGGCGCGCAGGTGGCCCGGTCCATCGGGTCCGCTTCCCCGACGACGTCGTGCGCTGGGTGGTCATCGGCTACGCCGAAGCACGGATGGCACTGGCCGATCCACGGCTGCGCAAGGACATCGTCCGGATCGACGAGATCGTGCACGACAAGCGCGGGTCGACCCCGAGCGATCCGAACGTCGTCGCGCTGCTGAGCCACATGCTCAGCACCGATCCGCCCGCGCACACGCGGCTGCGCAAACTGGTCAACAAGGCCTTCACCGCCAAGCGGGTCGCGGCGTTGCGCCCGCGGATCGAGCAGATCACCGAGTCGCTGCTGGACGCGATGGCCGAGCGCGAACAGGTCGACCTGATGGACGAATTCGCCAATCCGCTACCGGTGACGGTGATCTGCGAACTGCTCGGCGTGCCCTACGCCGATCGCGACGACTTCCAGACCTGGACCAGGGCCCTGGTCACCGTCGTCGGCGAAGGCGAGGACGACGAACGCCCCGCGGCCTCGGCCGCGATGGTCGCCTATCTGGTGAACCTGGTGCGCGCCAAGCAGTCCGAGCCCGCCGACGACCTGCTCTCCCAGCTGGTCCTGGCCGACGACGACGGCGACCGCCTCACCGATCGCGAGCTGGTGTCGATGGCGTTCCTGCTGCTGGTCGCCGGGCACGAGACCACCGTCAATCTCATCGGCAACGGCGTCAACGCGCTGCTGCGCCGCCCCGCGCAGTGGCGGGCCCTGGGCGCCGACCCCGCCGGCATCCCCGCCGCGATCGAGGAGTTCCTGCGCTTCGACGGCCCGGTCGACATGGCCACCGTCCGCTACACCGCCGAACCGGTCACCCTGGGCGATACCGAGATTCCCGCGGGCGAACTCGTCTACGTCGCGCTGGCCGCCGCCAACCGCGACCCGGCCCGTTTCACCGACCCCGACGCGCTCACCACCGACGGCCACCCCTCCGGCCATCTGGCCTTCGGCCACGGCATCCACTTCTGCGTCGGTGCTCCCCTGGCCCGCCTGGAGGCCGAGGTCGCCTTCACCGCCCTGCTCCGCCGCTTCCCCGACCTGCGCCTGGCCGAGGCCGCCGGCACCGGCCACTGGCAGACCAGCACCCTCATCCGCGGCCTGCTCGAACTGCCGGTGCACGTGCGCTGAGACCCCGGTTACCAGCCCGGCGTACCGTCGGGAGTCGATCGGATCGTCGAGCTGCTCGCCTGCCCGGCGCCGCCGCCTCGGCGTCCGCCGACCCCGCCCAGGGTTGCGCCACCTGATCCGGACCAGGTCAGAACAGGCTGGTCTGGGCAGGCGCGGTCACCGCGGTGATCGTGGCGTCGAGTTCGATGCGGCGGCCGATGAGCCGGGAGTCGTTGACGAGCACGAGTTCACCGGACCCGGTGTCGTCGGCGCAAGCGATGGTGTGGCCGTGGGCGGTGACGGCGTCGAGGACGTATTCGCCGGCGTCCTCGGTGAATTCGATGGCCTCCGGGTAGCGCCCACGCTCGAGGATGGTGGCGTAGAAGTCCCGCCCGCCGGACCACGCGGTGTCGGTGCGGGCGATGTCGTCGGGCAGGGTGCTCGCCGCGTGGTCGGCCGCGTCGGCGACGGCGGCCTCCAGCGCCGACCACGGCCGCAGCGGCTTGGTCAGGATGCGGGTCTTGGTGACACCGGCGACCGCCTGCCGCAGCCCCGCCCGTTCCGAGACGACCCGCTCGAGCTCACGCACATGCAGCCCGTCCGGCGAATCGGTGATGAAGCGGGCCACCAGCGCACCCTGCTCGAAGAGCCGCCGCTGCCGCCGTACCGCCGACGCGGTCCCGACCTTGGTCATTCCGTCGCCGAAGTAGGCGATGTAGAGGTGATGGGGCTGCGCGACATACCCGCGCACCTGCTCGGGCAAGGCCGTGAGCGGACCACGATGGCTGTGCACCACCGACCACCCCTCGGTGACCCGGCATTGCGCGCACTGCTTTCCGCTGTCGACCCGGGCCCGGCTCGGGCACGCTTGACGCCCCCTGCGCCCGGCGCCGAACCCGTGGTACCCGAGACAGAACCGCCCGGCCCCGGCGAGCCGGAACGCCAACCGCGTCCCGATTCCCGGCAGCAGCTCGGTACTGCCGTCCTCGCGGATCACCTCGTAGAACCACCGGCCCTGCTCATCCCAGTGGGTCCCGCAATACAGGGCGGTGGAGGTCGCGGTCATCGGTCGAATCTACTGAACGCGCCCGGTGTTCGGTCGACGGGAGGACAGATCGCCCAGCAGGCGGGGATCGGCGAGGTTCGGTGCGATCGCACAGCCTCGGCGCGCGCTGTCGGCCCCGCACCACGTCGAATTCGATCCGGCAGACCGGGTCGACCCACCGGACGCGGTGACCGGCGACTGTTGCGCCGTAGCTGTCAGTGGTCGGCCCGTGCCTTGCCTGTGCCCGTGCGGACAGCGACCGGACTCGCTCGTTCGGGATCGATCCCCACGCACGAGGCCCACCCGGGCTCCCGAGCTCACAGGTCGAGGACAAGGACCTCCGAGCGGGCGCGGGAGACGCACAGCATCATCGTCTTGCCGCTGTCGCGCTCCTCGGCGGTGAGCAGGGAATCACGGTGGTCCACCTCGCCGTCGAGCACGGGGGTCTCGCAGCTGCCGCAGGTGCCTTCGCGGCAGGAGGTGATGACCGCGACGCCCGCCGATTCCAGGACGTCGACGATGGAGCGGTCGGCGGCGACCCGCAGCGTCCGCCCGGTCTGGGCCAGCTGGATCTCGAAGGCCTGGTCGGCGCCGGCCGGCTCGAGCTGTCGCGGGACGAAGCGTTCCGTGCGTACTGTGACGCGCTGCCGCTGTCCCTCCGCCTCGACCGCGGCCAGCAGCGGTTCCGGGCCACAGCAGTACACGGTCGCGCCGGGCCGCTCGGCCACGATCTCGGCCACCGGCAGCAGGCCGGACTCGTCCTGGGGCACCAGCCGCACCGCCGGATAGCGCGCGGTGAGCGCCTCGGCGAAGGCCATGTGGGTGCGTGAGCGCGCGCCGTAGTGCAGCGTCCAGCGCGCGCCTGCCCGCTGCGCGGCGGCGATCATCGGCAGGATCGGGGTGATCCCGATACCGCCAGCGACGAACGTGTACTCCGGGGCCTCGGACAGCTCGAAGTTGTTGCGCGGCAGAGAGACCGACAAAGTGGTGCCGGGCAGCGCGGTCCGGAACAGGTGCGCGGACCCGCCGCGGCCGTTCGGCTCGTGCAGAATCGCGATCCGCCACCGGTCGCGCTGCGCGGGGTCGCCGCACAGCGAGTACTGGCGCAGGCCGGCCGCGCCCGCCGCCACGTCGATATGCGCGCCCGGCGTCCAGGCGGGCAGTTCCCCACCGTCGGCCGCGGCGAGCACCAGGGCAAATACCGCGTCGGCTTCGTCGGTGCGCTCGATCACCCGCACGCTCACGTCGGTCATGGCCATCCCCTCGCCCGCATGGTTGTCGAGTTTCACCGTGCTCGACGTCCGGCGTGTCCGCCCCGTGGGCGCGGCGAGACGATTGGCGCGATCGACATTCACTATCGTCCCGCCGCCCGGTGCGCACCCCGCCCGACACTGACGGCATGACTCCAGTGGCGGAACTGGTCGCCAAGACCAGGCAGTTCGTGCAAGACCACGTCATCCCGGTGGAACGCGAGGTCGTGGTCGGTGGCCGGGTCACCGACGACGCCCTGCGCCTCGACCTGCAGAAGAAGGCCAAGGAGGCCGGTGTCTTCGGCCCGCTCTCGGATCCCGCCTACGGCGGCCTCGGCCTCGACACCAGGGCGCAGGCCGAGGTGCTAGAAGCCGCGGGCGCCAGTCTGCTCGGCCCGCTCGCGGTCAACGCCTGGGCGCCCGACGACGGCAACATCCACCTGTTGGCCGAGGTCGCGAATCCCGAACAACGTGAACGGTATCTGGCCCCGCTGGCCTCCGGCGAGGTCCGCTCGGCGATCGCCATGACCGAACCGGCGCCCGGCGCGGGATCGGACCCGCGGATGCTGGCCACCGTCGCCGAGGAGACCGACACCGGCTGGGTTATCAACGGCCGCAAGCACTTCACCACCGGCGCGCAGGGCGCGGCGTTCACCATCTGCGTCGCCTCCACCACCGACGGCCCGACCATGTTCCTGGTAGACCAGGACAACCCCGGCCTGAAGGTCGGCCGCCGGATGCCGACACTGGACCACACCAGCGCGCCCGGCGGGCACTGCGAGGTCGAGTTCGCCGACTGCGAGGTCCCCGAGTCCGCGATCCTGGGCGCGGTGGGCCGCGGCCTGGATCTGGCGGCGGTCCGGCTCGCGCCCTCACGCCTGGTGTTCTGCATGAACTGGCTCGGCCTGGCCGTGCGCGCCCAGCAGCTCACCGCCGAGCACATCAACGGCCGTCACGCGTTCGGGGTACCGATCGCCGAACACGGTCTGGCCCAGGGCCTGATCGCCGACAACGAGATCGATATCGCGGCGTCGCGCAGCCTGATCCGATCCACCGCCGCCACCATCGACGAGCACGGCGCCGCCTCCTCCCAGGCGCGCCACGAGGCCTCGATCACCAAGACCTTCGTCTCCGAGGCGGTCTGGCGGGTGCTCGACCGCGCGGTGCAGCTGCACGGCGGCCTCGGCGTCTGTGAGGACCACCTGGTGGCCCGATTCCTGGTGGAAGCCAGGGCTTTCCGCATCTACGAGGGTCCGTCGGAGGTGCTGCGCGGGTCGATCGCGCGGCGCGTCCTGCGCGGATCGCGCTGAGAGGACATCCCATGACCACCCGCAGCATCGCCGGATTCGGCGCCGCCTACCCCGCCCTCGACGCCGAGGCCGTCGACTACGCCTACCTGCGCGACGCCTCGCAGGCCCTGGTGCCCTTCGGCGCGCACGTCGGCACCCGGATCACCGAGATCTCCCCCGCCCGTTCGGTCGTCGAGATCCCGGCCGAACCGGTGATGTGCAACCACATGGGCACCGTGCACGCGGGCGCGCTGTTCACCGCCGCCGACATCGCCGGCGCCGCGGCGTTCGTGGGCGCGGCGGCGCACCGGCTGTTCACGGTCGACCGGCTGGTCCTGC
>NZ_JBCGFB010000066.1:0-31851 GCF_038752175.1 Nocardia sp. No.11
CGACGGATCCAACGCCGTGGTCAGCTGCTCGTTGAGCTGCTCGACAGACGGCACCGGCGGCAGGCTCGCGGTGTTCGTGGCCGCGGCCTTGGCGCTGGTGGTGGTCTTCGCGGCGGGCTTGTCACCCTTGTCGTCGCTGCACGCGCTCAGGCCAAGGGCCGCGACCACGGCCAGGCCCGCGATAGCGACACGTCCGGTCTTGCCAAACTTCATCCACTCGTCCTTACGTCGGGTCAGGAGTTCGCCCTGCGGGCGACGGCACGAACCCGCGCCACACGACGCAGGCCTCGATGCCACGGCCCGGACGCTACCCAGCGATGGTGAGGAAACTCTGAGAACCCGGCAACGGTGGTCTGTGAGAGGCGTCCTCACACCAGGCGATGGCCGCCGTCGACATGCAGGACGGTGCCGGTGACGAAGGGGTTGCGCTGGACCGCGAGGAAGGCTTCGGCGATGTCGTCGGGGGTGCCCAACCGGCCCGCGGGGAGCCGGGCCGCCATCGCGCGGTGGCGCTCGCCTTTGTCGCTGGGGGCGAAGGCATCCCAGATCGGGGTGTCCACCCAGCCGGGCGAGACCGCGTTGACACGCAGCGGGGCGAGTTCCAGGGCGAGCGCGGCGACCAGGCCTGCCAGCGCGGCGTTGACCATGGCGACCAGCGATCCGCCCGGTGCGGGGCGATAGGCGGCGATGCCGGAGGTCACCGTGATCGAGCCGTGGTCGGCGACCCTGGCGTGCTTGGCGACGAGCGCGGGTCCGATCATCTTGGCCGCCACCACCTTCGCCGCGACCGCGGTGTCGAAGGCGGTGATCGGCTGGTAGGCGCCGGTCATGTCGGCGGCGGTGACGACGACGTGGTCGACGGTGCCGGTCTCGGCGAACAGCCGGGCGAGATCGGCTTCGACGGTGATGTCGGCGACGACGGTGCGCAGGGTGCCGGGGTGTGGGCCGAGTTCCTTCGCGGCCGCGGCGAGTCGATCGGCCGACCGGCCCGCGATGGTCACCTCGGCGCCGTCGGCGAGCAATCGGGCCGCCAGGGCCAGACCCATCCCCGAGCCGCCGCCGATGATCACTGTGCTGTTCTCACTCATACGGCCAGCTCAGCACCGGATCCGGGGAAACTCCATGTCCGACGGCCTAACCGGTGTTCGCCGATCTCTAACAGTCCTGGCCACACCAGGATTCGCCCCGGACGCGAGCGCACCGAGGTCCCCACGGTCCGCTCGTGTCCGGGCGCACCGATCAGCGCAGTGCGGCGACCGCGGCGACGAGCTGGGCCCCTGTCCGCGCGTCGGCGGCGGCGATCAGCCCGTGCGGGCCGGTGTGCAGCGGCCCGCCCGCCAGGTTGGTGACCGTGCAGCCCGCGGCCTCGCACACGGCGATGGCGGCGGCGAAGTGCACGCTGTCGCGCAGGTCTCCCCCGGTGACGTAGGCGGCCCGGCGGCCCGCCGCCACCCAGGCCAGCGCCAGCGAGGTCGACAGCACCCGCGCGTGGAACTCCCCCGCGAAGCCGGGCGCGTCGAACAGGCGCGAGGGGCTCGACCAGGGGAATTCATGATCCAGATCGACATCGACGAGCCGGCTGTCGGCCCGGGGTAGCAGCGGCTGATCCGCGCCGTCGCTGCGTAGATAGGCGCCCTGTCCCGCCGTCCAGAACACCTCGTCGGTGAACGGATCGGCGACGGCGGCGACCCCGATGGCGGCGCCGGTGCGCAGCGCGACATTCACCGCGACGAACTCCGTGCCGACCGCGAAATTCCTGGTGCCACAAAGGGGGTCGACCAGCCAGGTGCGGTCACTGCGCGCCGCACCGGTGACTCCGGATTCCTCGGCGAGAAAGCGATCACCCGGACAGGCGGTCGCGAGAACATCGAGAATGGCCTGTTCGGCCGCGAGGTCTGCCTGGGTGGCGAAATCGTCACCCTCCTTGGCGTACCGGGTGAGCGGCGCGTGGAACGCGGACCGGATCACTCCCGAAGCGACTTGTGTTGCGTGAACTGCGATTTCAACATCCGAGTGGTGCACCGTCTCCAGGCTACGCACCCGCGAGATCACCTGTGGGCGAACGCGAACCGGCGGTCACATCGGTGCGCGCCACGGGCCTGTCGCGGTCGTGTCGGCCAGTGCGGCGTGGATCGGATGGCTGCTCGTTGCCCGCCACACCGCCACGTAGTCGACGGTGATCGGTCCGTCCCGCAGCGGGCGCCAGGCGAGGCCGGGATGGTCGCGGACCCGCTCGGAGCTCAGGCCGATCAGGTCGGTGCGATGCGGGAGCACCGCGAGCTGCTGGGCGTGCCCCATCGCGTGGTCGCTGAGCCGGATTCGCGCGCCGCGCGCGGCGAGCTCGGCGAGCAGCGCGCGGTGCAGACCGGGGGCGGCGTCGCGGGCGAAGAGCACCAGCTCCTGATCCGCGAGCAGCTCGGGCGTGATCTCGCTGTGCCGGGCGAGCGGGTGCCGGGCGGACACCACGATGCCGAGCCCCTCGCGGGCGACCGGCCGGGCGAGGTACTGCTCGCCGAGCTCGATCGGCCCACGCACCAGCGCCAGGTCCACCTCGTCGGCGGCGAGCATGCGCAACTGGTCGGCGGTGGTGCCGCCGGTGAGGACCAGGCGCGCGCCGATCGCCTGGGCGAGCGCGTCGAACCGCGCGGGCAGCCACGGCGGCGCACCGTTGAGCAGCCCGAAGCGCGCCACCTGAGCGCCGTCGGTGCTCGCGCGCCGGGTCTCGCGCACGGCCGTCTCCGCGGCGGACAGGACGGCGCGGCCGGTGCGCAGCAGAGTCTGGCCCGCCGCGGTGAGCTCCACCCGCGGTTCCCGCGTCAGCAGTGGACCGCCGAGTTCGCGTTCGAGCACCCGGATCTGCTGGCTCAGCGTGGGTGTCGTGATGAACAGCCGCTCGGCCGCGCGCCGGAAGTGCAGTTCCTCGGCGAGCACGACGAAATACCGCAACTGCCGAAGCTCCACGCGTGCGACCCTACCGGCATCAGCGGGCCAGGTAGACGGCCAGACCGAGACCGAGCACACCAACGGTCACCCGCAGCAGCGTCGGCGGGATCACCTTGACCACCGGCGGCCCGCACCAGCCGCCGGCCAGCGCCCCCAGCGCCAGCGCCAGCGCCGCACCCCAGTGCACCGGACCGAAGGCCGCGAAGCCGACGGCGGCGACCAGATTGGCGATGCCGAGCAGGAAACTCTTCAGCACCGAAGCGCTCCACAGCGATTCGGAGGTACACAGCAGCATCATCGACAGATAGATGACACCGGCGCCCGCCCCGAAGTAGCCGCCGTAGGTGGAGATCAGCAGGATCCCCAGCGGCACGATCCACGGCGCGCTCAGCTCACCGACGTGGCGGCGCACCAACGGCTGCACCAGCAGGGCGATCGAGGCGATCGCGACCAGGAACGGCACCACCACCTCGAAAGCGCCGTCGGGGGCCACCAGCAACGCCAGCGCACCCAGTAGCCCGCCGATCGCCGAGAGCACCGCCCAGCGCACCAGCGTCCGCCCCCGCCCGACGAGTTCGCGCCCCGAATTGGCCGTCGCGCCCACCCCGACGGCCACCATCGCGACCGTGTTGGTGACATTGGCGGCCACCGGCGGCAACCCGGCCGCCAGCAGCGCCGGATAGGAAACGATCGAGGCCATCCCGGTGACGAACCCCACCAGACCGGTGAAGAATCCCGCGACGACCAGCAAGAAGAAGTCGAGCGCGGTCACGGACCGACTGTACGGTACGCCCACACGGCAGTAACTCGGGCCTCAGACCAGCGCGCTCACCCTCCGGGCCACCAGCGCTCGGGTGCGATCGGCGGGCGCGGCGGCCAGCCCCGGGGTGCCGATCGCCGACCGCAGGACGCCCAGGCCCACCAGCAGCGCCCCGAGCAGTTCAGCCCGCAACTCCGGATCGGGGCCGTCGAGGCGGTCGGCAAACTCCGGGAGACAGCCGTCGCAGCGCTGGGCGCGCACCTGATCGCGCACCGCGTCGTGGCCCGCCGAGCGCTCCCGCCCCGGTCATCCTCGACGTCTGTGGTCCCGGTGGGATGGCGGGCCGAATCCACTGGGACGACCCGCACCTGCGCGAACGCTATTCGGGCACCGCGCGGCCATGCAGGCCTCGCGCGGCAACGATCTGCTCGGCGTGGCGTCCCGCACCGCTACCCCACCGCCCACACCCGCTATGCGCTCTACAACCCGCTGTTGGTGCGCACCGCGGTCCCACCGCTGGCCCGCTTCCTCGACGCACCGCCCGCCGAGCCGGTGAGCGCGTTCCGGCGGCGGACCCGGCTCCCCTTGACGGGCAAGGACTTCGACCGGTGAACGCCGACCGCCTCGACGCCGTCACCCGGGCGCTCGTGGACTGAGCGGACGACGGCGGGCGCCGTGCTCACGCACGACGCCCGCCGAAATACCTGTGGCCCTGATGGCCCTCAGCTCACCAGCCGCGCTCGGCGAGACGGTGGGGCTGCGGGATCTCCTCGACGTTGATGCCGACCATGGCCTCGCCCAGGCCGCGCGAGACCTTGGCCAGCACGTCCGGGTCGTCGTAGAAGGTGGTGGCCTTCACGATGGCGGCGGCGCGCTGCTCGGGGTTGCCCGACTTGAAGATGCCGGAGCCGACGAACACGCCCTCGGCGCCGAGCTGCATCATCATCGCGGCGTCGGCGGGGGTGGCGATGCCACCGGCGGTGAACATGACGACCGGCAGCTTGCCGGTCTGGGCGACCTCGCGGACCAGCTCGTACGGGGCCTGCAGTTCCTTGGCGGCCACGAACAGCTCGTCCTCCGACAGCGAGGTCAGGCGGCGGATCTCGGCGCGGATGGTGCGCATGTGGGTGGTCGCGTTGGACACGTCACCGGTGCCGGCCTCACCCTTGGAGCGGATCATGGCCGCGCCCTCGGTGATGCGGCGCAGGGCCTCACCCAGGTTGGTGGCGCCACAGACGAAGGGGACGGTGAAGTTCCACTTGTCGATGTGGTTGGCGTAGTCGGCGGGGGTGAGCACCTCGGACTCGTCGATGTAGTCGACACCGAGGCTCTGCAGGATCTGCGCCTCCACGAAGTGGCCGATGCGGGCCTTGGCCATCACCGGGATGGAGACGGCGGAGATGATGCCGTCGATCATGTCCGGGTCGCTCATCCGGGAGACGCCGCCCTGGGCGCGGATGTCGGCCGGAACCCGCTCGAGCGCCATGACGGCCACCGCGCCGGCGTCCTCGGCGATCTTGGCCTGGTCCGGGGTGACCACGTCCATGATCACGCCGCCCTTGAGCATCTCGGCCATGCCGCGCTTCACGCGGGCGGTGCCGACGGTGTTGGTGGTCTCAGGCGTAGTCACGGCTGTCTCCTGTGTCATGTGCGCCAATCAGGTCGCTCGTTATGGACACCGTCGATTCTAGAACCGTCCGAAATCGGTCTTCATAGCCAGTTGAGGTCCACTGGCCTTGCCACGACCAGCGACGATGCCGCCACCACCTGCCGCTGGCCTGCTCCGGTGGCCCGCCGGACAGCACGCGTCGTCCCTACCACGGTCGGTGCCGGTGACGAACGTCATGACCTCGACGCCCGGCGTGGTGGGTCGGATCAGGGTGCGGCGCCGAACTCGACGTGGACGTCCGAGGCACCGCGCAAGGTCGCCACGGCGGCCGCTTCCGCGCGCACCTGCGCGCGCAACCGGGTGCTCATCGACCGGAACGCGGTGACGGTCAGCGTCAGCGTGCGCCCCTTCTTGCGGGGCCGCCAGATGCCGGCGACGTCCCCCTCGGCCAGCACCACGCCGGGCGCCCCGGCCGTCTTCCATACCGCGCGGTGGTGTGCCGGGTCGACGATGGTCGCCCGATCACGCAGCTGGAGGTAGGGGTCGCTCGGCGGGAGCAGGCGCACTCCGTGCGCGGTGACCGGGGATCGCAGATCGTCCAGGTCGTCGGTGTGGATCCACGCACGCCGCCCCTCGACCTCGACCGGCGTGAGTTCGTCCCGCGCCGCGGCCCACCACGGGTCCACCTGACCGGCGTCGATCCCCAGCCAGGTGGCGAAGTCCTTGCGCGTGGACGGCCCGTAACACCGCAGGTAGCGGCGCAGGAGCGCGGACCGCGCCGCGTCGGGTTCGGTCCGTGGCGGCGACGCTCCCAGCCATTCGCCGAGCAGGACGAACGGCGCGGTGTTGTCGCTACGCGGTGCCAGGCACACGAGACCACGCAGCGTCAGAATCCGGACGCAGAAGTGCACGACGGCCTCCCCCAGCGGCTGGTTCGCGCCGTACGGGCCCGGCGCCCGCCAATCCGCGCGCCGGGCGGGCGACAGCGTGCGCGCGAGGCGCCCGGCGATGTCGCGGCCGAGATCGTCGATCGGCAGCGCACGGTGGGCGAGCACCGGCACGAGTTGGTCGGCGACGCGCTCGACGATGTCGTCCAGGCCGAGATCCAGGGTGCGCAGGGCCGGTTCGACACCACCGATCAGCCGCAGTCGCGCCGCCTCCGTGGTCGGCAGGACACCGGTGGTGAAGACGGGCAGGTCGGCGGTCGGGAAGAAATACGGCGCACCGCGCATACACCACGTCTGCACCAGCGACTTCTCCGTGCCGACCAGGTGCTCGAACCGTGCGACGGTGACGTCCTCGGCGCGGGCGTGCAGGGCGAGCAGCGCCGATCCCGGCGGACTGTTCTGCACGGCGCACGCGCCGGCCACCGCGAGCAGATCCCGGCTCCGGGTCAGCAGGTGATGGGCGCGGAGCCGGAAACCGACCACATCGCCGAGCGCGACACCGACCGAACCCCGACCAGTCGCCACCGATCGCCTCCCGCCGCGTTCCAGGACGACCGGCCGCCCGATCGTGTCAGCGGATCGAGCGTACGACGTGCTCGGTGTCGTCCGCGGCAGCCGCGGCGGCCTCGGCCAGCAGTTCGTCGAGGTGATACGGATAGACCGCCTCGCCCTGATCGTCGAGGGCACGGATGTCGGCCGGGGTGCACCAGCGATGGTCGGTGATGGTGCGGCGCTCGAGCGCGTTCAGGGCCGCCGGGCGCCATTCGAAGCTCGGGGCGCGCAGGGTGAAGAACAGTTCCTCGGACCGGATGAGCTCGCCGTTGAACGGGAACACCGCCACTCGTCGCCACAGCGGGCCACGCAGCGCCGCCGGATCGACCCGCTGACCGGTTTCCTCGTACAACTCACGCACCGCGGCATCGCGCAGGCTCTCCCCCGGCTCGACGCCGCCGCCGACGGTGAACCAGAACGCCACCTCGGGCAGCATCGGATCGTGGCCGCGCAGCAACAGCACCCGGTCCTGCTCGTCGAGCAGCACCACGCGGGCGGAGGTGCGGGTGGTGTTCACCTCGAGGCCGGTCGCCGCGGCGGGCGTGGCCCGCTCGGTGATCTCGAAGTAGTGCGGCAGCGGCGCGGTACCGCCCAAATGCAGCACCCGCACCGGACGACGGGTGCGCAGCGCGAGGGTGTCGCGGACGGCGTCGTTGTGGAAGCGTCGCGCGATCAGCACCCTGGCCTCGGCGTCGGCGAGTTCGGCGACCAGCTGGGGACGCAGCTGGTCGATGTCGACCAGGCTCAGCGCGGCGGAGAGCTGGTTCTCGACGGTCTCCCGGTCACCGCGCTCGGCCCGCTCGGCGCGATCGGCCAGGGCGGCGAGCTGGGCGGCCCGTTCGCCGCGGCGCGAGTCGGTGCTCACCGGCCCGGCCATGGCCATCGCCACCGCCCGCGCCACCACCGCGCGCCGGGCCAGCGCCGCGTCGAGCGCCTGCCAGGATTGATCCGAGCGCACGTGCAGCCGGTCGAGCCGGTTGGCCGTGGAATACGCCCAGACACCGAGCGCGAGGACGAGCAGGGCGATCAGCCCGAGAACGAGGACCGAGGTCGCGGAAAAGGTGATCATCCGGCGGCCCGCACCCGGAGATCGCCGACGGTGACGGTCTCGTAGACCCGCAGGATCTGCTCGGCCACCACGGGCCAGTCGTAGGCGGCGACCACCTGGGTCGCGGTGCGCACCAGCCGCTGCCTGGTCTCGTCGTCGGTGAGGACGGTGTCGATCGCGGTGGCCAGGGCGGCGGAATCGCCGACGGGGGTGAGCAGGCCCGCGGTTCCGTCGCGCAGCACCCGGCGGAACGCGTCGAGCTCGCTGGCCACCACCGGGGTGCCCGCGGCCATCGCCTCGATCAGGATGATGCCGAAACTCTCGCCGCCCAGATTCGGCGCGACGTAGACATCGGCACTGCGCATCGCGGCGGCCTTCTCCGCGTCGGAGACCTGCCCGAGGAAGCGCAGATGCTCCGCATGCGGGCCCGCCTCGCGGCGCAGCCGGTCTTCGTCACCGCGCCCGACGATGAGGATCTGCACGTCGGGGTGCCGGCCGATGAGGGTGGGCAGCGCGCCGAGCAGCACGTCCATGCCCTTGCGCGGCTCGTCGAAGCGACCGAGGAACAGCACCGTCCTGCCCGCGCGCGGATAGCCGTCGAGCAGCGGACCCCGGGCGAACGCCGAGACGTCGACCCCGTTGGGGATCTCCACCGCGTCCGAGCCGAGTGCTTCCACCTGCCAGCGACGGGCCAGCTCCGAGACGGCGATGCGGCCGTTGATCTTCTCGTGGTACGGCCGCAGCACCCCCTGAAAAGTGCTCAGCACCAACGACTTCGTGGTCGAGGTGTGGAAGGTCGCGACGATCGGGCCCTCGGCGATCTTGAGCGCGAGCATCGACAGGCTCGGGGCGTTGGGCTCGTGGATGTGCAGCACGTCGAAATCGTTGCTGTCGATCCAGCGCCGGATGCGGGTGTAGGCCATCGGGCCGAACGACAGCCGCGCCACCGACCCGTTGTACGGAATCGCCACCGCGCGGCCCGCCGACACCACGAAGTCGGGCAGCGGCGTGTCGTCGGAGGCCGGCGCGAGCACGCTCACCTTGTGTCCGCGTTCGAGGAAGACCCGGGCCAGCTCGACCACATGGGCCTGCACACCGCCGGGAACGTCGAACGAGTACGGGCAGACCATGCCGATCTTCACCGCGGGCCCCCTGTCTGCGCAGCGGAGATCCGCGCCCGCCGCTCGGGCGACAGATCGGCCTCCCACAGCGGTTGCAGCATGTGCCAGTCGGCCGGATGCTCGGCGATATTGGCGGCGAACCGGTCGGCCAGCGCCTGGGTGGCGGCCGCGACCCCACCGGAGACATCCAGCGGCGCTTCGGTTTTCAGCCCCCAACCCTCGGTGCCGTCGGCTTCGACGGTGAACCAGCCGTGCACCGGCATCAGCGCGGCGCCGGTCTCGATGGCCAGCTTGGCCGCGCCGGCGGGCATCCAGGTGCGCTCGCCGAAGAAGTCGACCGGCACCCCCTTGCCGGTCAGGTCACGCTCGCCCATCAGGCACACGATCCGGTTCTGCCGCAACCGGTGCGCGAGCTGCCCGAACGGCGGCTGCTCGCCACCGGTCAGCGGGAACACCTCGAAGCCCAGGCTCTCCCGGTAGGCGACGAACCGCTCGAACAGCGATTCCGGCTTCAGCCGTTCGGCCACCGTGGTGAAGGTGTCGTAGTGCTGCACCAGCCACACCCCGGCCATATCCCAGTTGCCCGAGTGCGGCAGCACGAAGATGACGCCGCGGCCCCGTTCCAGGGCCGCGTCGAGGTGTTCCAGGCCGTCGACGTAATAGTCGATGGTGCTGTGGTCCATGCTGGGCAGGCGGAACGCCTCGCGCCAATACCGGGCGTAGGAGCGCATACTCGCGCGCATCAGCTCGGCCGGGACCGCCTCGGGTCCCACCCCGAGCACCCGGGCGAGGTTGCGACGCAACTGCTCCGGTCCCCCGCCCTTGACCGCCCGGTCGGCGCCGAGATCGAACACCTTGCGCACCAGCGGTTCCGGTGCCGACCGCACCAACCGCCAGCCCGCGGCGTAACCCAGATCGCTCATCCGCTCGGTGAGGCTCACGACGCCGCACCTCCGGCCGCGTCGGGCTGCGGCGTCGGCGGGATGACGGTCCGCGCGCCCGGCGAGTTGCGCACCGCGAGCACCCGCTGGAAGACGGTGACGACGCTGGCCACGACCAGGATCCACATGGCGACGTAGACGGCCCAGGTGAGCCACTCGATGCCCCAGTGCCCGCCGATGCCGGTGAGCCCGGCGCCGACCAGCACGATGACCAGTCGATCGGGCCGCTCGATCAACCCGCCGTCGGCGGACAGGCCGCTCGCCTCGGCGCGCGCCTTCGCGTACGAGATCACCTGCGAGGTGACCAGCACGACCAGCGTCGCCGCGAACAGCTCCTTGCTCTGCTCGTGGTAGACCGCCCACCACGCCAGGCCGCCGAAGATCGCGCCGTCGGCGACCCGGTCGCAGGTGGCGTCGAGGACGGCGCCGTACTTCGTGCCGCCCCCGCGGGCCCGCGCCATCGCCCCGTCCAGCATGTCGAACATGACGAACAGCCAGATGACCATGGTTCCCCAGAACAGGTGCCCGGTGGGGAACAGCGTGACCGCGGCGGCGATCGTCGCGGTGGTACCGATCAGTGTCATCGCGTCCGGGGTGAGCCCGGTACCGACGAGCGCTTTGCCCAGCGGCGCAGTCGCTTTCGCAAACGTCTGGCGGCCGAAGAAGCTGAGCACGGTTGTTATTCCTCCCACGCCTCCGCCAGCAGCTGCCGCGTCTCGCGCAACAGCTGAGGCATCACCTTCACCCCACCGACCACGGTGATGAAGTTCGCATCCCCACCCCAGCGCGGCACGATGTGCTGGTGCAGGTGGTCGGCCAGCGAACCACCGGCCACACCGCCGAGGTTGAGCCCGACGTTGAATCCGGCGGGTCGCGAGACCCGCTTCATCACCCGGATGGCCCGCTGCGTGAAGGCCATCAGCTCCGCGCTCTCGGCGGGCGTCAGATCCTCCAGGTCGGCGACCCGGCGGTACGGCACCACCATCATGTGCCCTGGGTTGTACGGGTACAAGTTGAGCACCGCGTAGACCTGCTCGCCGCGGGCGATGATCAAGCCGTCCTCGTCGGACATCTTCGGGATGTCGGTGAACGGGTGACCGGTGGCGTCCTTGGGCTTGACCTCACCGGTGATGTAGGACATCCGGTACGGCGTCCACAGCCGCTGCAGCCGGTCCGGCTGACCGGCGCCCGCGTCGATGATCGACCCGGCCTCCGAGGCGATGCTCTCACTCATGAGGACGCCTTCGCCGCGCCGACGACCTCGAACCCGTCCGCGGTGGGCGAGACGTTCGCCCGGTTGGCGATCCAGCTCAGAATGGTGGCCACCGCGTCGTCGACCGGCACGCCGTTGACCTGGGTGCCGTCGCGGAAGCGGAAGCTCACCGCGCCCGCCTCCACGTCGCGCGCGCCGGCCAGCAGCATGAACGGCACCTTCTGCGCGGTCTGGTTGAAGATCTTCTTCTGCATCCGGTCGTCGCTGCGGTCGACCTGGGCGCGCACGCCCGCGTCCTGCAGCCGCTCGATCACCGCGTCCAGGTGCGGGGCGAAGTTCTCCGCGACCGGGATACCGACGACCTGCACCGGCGCGAGCCAGGCCGGGAACGCACCGGCGTAGTGCTCGGTGAGCACACCGAAGAACCGCTCGATCGAGCCGAACAGGGCGCGGTGGATCATCACCGGACGCTGCTTGGTGCCATCGGAGGAGGTGTATTCCAGGTTGAACCGCTCGGGCAGGTTGAAGTCGAGCTGGATGGTCGACATCTGCCAGGTGCGGCCCAGCGCGTCCTTGGCCTGCACGGAGATCTTCGGGCCGTAGAACGCGGCGCCGCCCGGGTCGGGCACCAGGTCCAGGCCGGAGTCGGTGGCCACCTTGCGCAGGGTCTCGGTGGCTTCCTCCCACAGTTCGTCGGAGCCGACGAACTTCTTCGGGTCCTTGGTGGACAGCTCGAGGTAGAAGTCGTCGAGGCCGTAGTCGCGCAGCAGCGAGAGCACGAACTGCAGCGTGGTGGTCAGCTCCGCGTGCATCTGCTCCTTGGTGCAGTAGATGTGCGCGTCGTCCTGGGTCATGCCACGCACCCGGGTCAGGCCGTGGACCACACCGGACTTCTCGTAGCGGTACACCGAACCGAACTCGAACAGCCGCAGCGGCAGTTCACGGTAGGAGCGGCCCCGCGCGCGGAAGATCAGGTTGTGCATCGGGCAGTTCATCGGCTTGACGTAGTAGTCCTGGCCGGGCTTGCGCACGGTGCCGTCCTCGTTGAGTTCGGCGTCGAGGTGCATGGCCGGGAACATGCCGTCGCGGTACCAGTCGAGGTGACCGGAGACCTCGAACAGATGCCCCTTGGTGATGTGCGGGGTGTTGACGAACTCGTAGCCGGCGTCGATGTGGCGCTGGCGCGAGTACTCCTCCATCTCCTTGCGGATGATGCCGCCCTTGGGGTGGAACACCGGCAGGCCGGAGCCGAGCTCGTCGGGGAAGCTGAACAGGTCCAGCTCGAGGCCCAGCTTGCGGTGGTCGCGGCGCTCGGCCTCGGCCAGCAGGTGCAGGTACTCGTCCATCGCCTCGGTCGATTCCCAGGCGGTGCCGTAGATGCGCTGCAGGTCCTCGCGGTCCTGGTCACCGCGCCAGTAGGCGGCCGAGCTGCGGGTCAGCTTGAAGGCGGGGATGAACTTGGTGGTGGGGATGTGCGGGCCGCGGCACAGGTCGCCCCAGAGCTTCTCGCCGGTGCGCGGGTCCAGGTTGTCGTAGATGGTCAGCTCGTTGCCGCCGACCTCCATGATCTCCGGATCATCGATACCGGACTTGTCGCTGATCAGTTCGAGCTTGAACGGCTCCTTCGCCAGTTCTTCCCGCGCCTCGTCGATCTCGACCACGCGACGCGAAAAGCGCTGCGCGCCTTTGATGATCTTCTTCATCCGCGATTCCAGCTTGGCCAGATCCTCGGGGGTGAAGGGCCGGTCGACCCGGAAGTCGTAGTAGAAGCCGTCCTTGATCGGCGGGCCGATGCCCAGCTTGGCGTCGGGGAACTCCTGCTGCACCGCCTGGGCCAGCACGTGCGCGGCCGAGTGCCGGATCACGCTGCGGCCGTCCTCGGTGTCGGCGGCGACGGCCTCGACCTCGACGTCTTCGTCCGGGATCCAGGACAGATCCTTGAGCGCGCCCTCGGCGTCACGGACCACCACGATCGTGTTCGGTCCCTTGGTGGGCAAGCCCGCCTCACGCACCGCCGCGCCCGCGGTAGTCCCGGCCGGCACCCGGACGAGGGCGACAGGGCTGATCGGTGCAGAGGTGGTCACGGGGATGCTCTCCTTGACGTCACGTCCGGCGGGGATGTCCCGCGCGGCGCAGGCTGAATACCTGCGAACGCGACCATGCTATCGGGGCCGCCGACAGCGCGTGTCGATGGACCTGTGACCGCGTGTTGTTCGCTCCGTGCGACTACCCCGCGGCCTCGGCCAGCAGGGCCGCGCGTTCGGCGGCCGGGCGTTTCGGGCAACTGGTGCACATCTGGCACCCCGGTACCTCGTAGACGAGACAGCAGGACAGGCGTTTGACGAAGGTGCGCTCGCCGACGGTGACGAAGCGGGGGGCGAGCAGGCGCGAGCCCACCTCGCCGGCCAGCCGGGTCGCGGCCGCCGGTGCGCCCGCGTCCAGCGCGCGGTTGCCGATCGCGTCGGTGACCACGGCCCACAGTGCGGGGACTCCGGCGCCGGACACGGCGGCGACCTGCGCGATGACCGCGGTCAGGGTGTCGCGCAGGGCGGTGCCGACCGCCTCGGCGGCGGCCGCGCGGTCGGCGGCCGAAGCGAGCGCGACCGTCGAACGGAAGCGCACGTGCTCGACGCCCCCGTCGGGCCGGATCTCGCAGTCGAGTTCGTCGAGCGCCGCGATCGGGGCCGCGACGCCCGCGGCGTAGGCGGCGGTGATCTGGTCGACGAGCGCGGAGGCGACCATGCACCACCACAGCGTGCCGCCGACGCGCGGCGTCTCGGTGCCCCAGGNCGGCCGCGCGGTCGGCGGCCGAAGCGAGCGCGACCGTCGAACGGAAGCGCACGTGCTCGACGCCCCCGTCGGGCCGGATCTCGCAGTCGAGTTCGTCGAGCGCCGCGATCGGGGCCGCGACGCCCGCGGCGTAGGCGGCGGTGATCTGGTCGACGAGCGCGGAGGCGACCATGCACCACCACAGCGTGCCGCCGACGCGCGGCGTCTCGGTGCCCCAGGCGCGGCTCATCTCGCCGACCCGGGCCGCGACCCACGCGGGATCGGTGAGCAGGCGTCCGGGAACGGTGCTCACGACATCAGGGGACTGCGCAACCATGGCCAATCGACTCCGATCCACCCTGCGACCATCGAAAATGTGCCGAGCAGCCACAGCGTCGCGACGACGAGGGCGAAGGTGGCCACCGCGCCGAGGATCCTGATCGTCCACCCGCGTGAGGTGTACCAACCCATGACGATCCGGTATTTGCCCCGCACCCAGGTCAGGGTGTGGTGGGCCCAGACGAACTCGGTGGCCAGGATGCCGAAGCCCGCGAACACCAGCGCCCAGCCGGGTCCCGGGTACGGGATCGTGACGATCCCGATCAGCAGCACCAGCCCACCGACCACGCCGACGGCGATGCGGTAGCCGAGATTCAGGGTAGGGCGGTGCTCGATGCTCGCCCGGAAGGCGCGCCAGCGCTGCTTGAAGTCCGGCCGCTCGAGGACCGGCTCGGCCGCCGACGCCCCGGCGGCGGAATCCGCCGGGGCGTCGGTGGTGTCAGCGGTCGGCTTGCTCGTCATCGTTCCAGCCTACGAGCCGCCGGGCCCGCGATCACGCCGTAGTCGGCGCACCGTCTCGATCGTCGATGGTGCGCATACCCTCGGCGGTGACCTCGATCACCCGCGCGCCCGCGATGTCGAAAAACAGTCCCGACACCGCCAGCCCGCGCTCGGCGACCGCCCGGCGCACCGCCGGATGCCGGTGCAGCGTCTCGACCTGCACGGCGACGTTGACCATGCCGAGCTGGTCGACCTCGTCGAAGCCCGCGGCCCTGGCCGCGACCGCGACCGGGTGGTCGGCCCGGAACCGGTCCAGGCTCGCCTCGGCGTGCCGCAGCCACGAGCTCAGCCCGCCGTCGGACTCGGCGCCCCGGTAGACCGCCTTCATGGCGCCGCAGGCGGAGTGCCCGCAGACCACGACCGAGCGCACCGCGAGTTCCTCGAGCGCGAACACCAGCGCCGCCTCGACCGAGTCGTCGCCGCTGGTCGGCACCAGATTGCCGACATTGCGGACGGTGAACAGGTCGCCGGGGCCACTCGAGGTGATCACATTGGGCACGATCCGCGAGTCCGAGCAGGTGAGGAAGAAGGAATCGGGGTCCTGCCGGTCCCGCAGCTCGTCCAGGTGCGGGCGCACGACGTGGGCGTGGCTGCGATGGAACGCCGAGACTCCGGCGGTCAGCGCGTCGCTGCCGGACTTCTGGTGCCGCCACGGGCCGAGCAGCTCGTCCCAGGTCGCGCGGCCGAAGCCACGGGCGGGCGGGGAGCCCACCGTGTCGGCCATCCTGGCGCTGCCGATCTCCACGAAATCGACGCGGCCACCGCCGCTTTCCTGCTGATGCTGCCAGCTCTCGATGGCCTCGAAGGCGGCGTGGTCGAGGAAGTCGACCGTCATCTCCACCGTGACCTCGGCGCCCGCGGGCACCTTGGCGAGCTCGGCCGAGAGCTTGGGCAGGGCCAGGAAGGTGCACGACCCGTCGATGCGGACCAGCCAGCGCTCACCGCCGGGCAGCGGCATCGCGGCGACCTGCACGCGCACCACGCGCCACAGCAGCAGCCCGAAAGCCAGTGCGAGACCGATGATCACGCCCTCGAGCAGGTTCAGGAACACCACGCCGAGCACGGTGACCAGATACACCAGCAGGTCGCCGGTACGGCGGGCCAGCCGGATGTGGGCCAGCTTCACCAGCTGGATGCCGATCACGATCAGCAGCCCCGCCAGCGCGGCCTTCGGGATCTGCTCGACCAGACCGACCAGCGCCACGGAGAACAGCAGGATCCAGCAGCCGTGCATGATCGCCGAGGCCCGGCTGCGCGCACCCGCCTGCACATTGGTGGCGCTGCGCACGATCACGCCGGTCACCGGCAGGCCGCCGACCAGTCCGGACAGCACGTTCGCCGAACCCTGACCGATCAGCTCACGATCGAAATCGGTACGCGGACCGGTGTGCATCTTGTCCACCGCCACGGCGGAGAGCAGGCTCTCGACGCTGGCGATGAGCGCGATGGTGAGCACCATCATGGCGACCGCCGACCAGTTCCCCGACGGCAGTTCGGGCAGTTGCAGCGCGTCGAAGAGCGAGCCGCTCAACACGATCCGTTCCACCTCGGTGGGCAGCACGAGCGAGAGCAGGGTGCCTGCGACGACCGCGACCAGCGGACCGGGCACCGGGCGCAGCCTCGACGGCACGTACTTCCAGCCCAGCATCACCACGATGACGACGGCGCCGACGAACGCGTCACCGCCGTGCAGCGACAACAGCTGACCCGGCAGCTCGATCAGATTGCGCCAGGCGGTGCTGTGCGATGACCCCCCGAGCAGCACGTGGACCTGCTGCAACGCGATGGTGATGCCGATGCCGGCGAGCATCGCGTGCACCACCACGGGGGCGACGGCGAGCGCGGCACGCGCGATGCGGCTGAGCCCGAACAGGATCTGTAACAGGCCGGCGGCGACGACGATGAAACAGGTGGTACGCCAGCCGAACTGGGCGATGGATTCGGCGACGACGACGGTCAGGCCCGCGGCGGGGCCACTGACCTGCAGCACCGAGCCGCCGAGCGCACCGACGACGATGCCGCCGATCACCGCGGCGACCAGACCGGCGGCGACCGGGGCGCCGGAGGCGACGGCGATGCCCAACGACAACGGCAGGGCGACGAGGAACACCACGATCGAGGCGGACAGGTCGTGGCGGAGCAGGGACTGCCGCCAGGACGGCGGCGGGGGTTTCGGCGAGGACGCCGGTGCGGCGGGTGGAGCTAGGTCGTTCGCGACAGACATGGTTCTCCTTCGGCGACGCGGCGCGCGGCCGTGGTCGATGGACGATCTACGTGTCGTGGACGGTCGGGTGACCGCGAGACAGCTTCCAGCGATGAAGCGTCGAACGCCCCGGTGCGTCGGCGAACCGGGGCGGGGTGCCAACCACCGTATTGGTAAAGACTTGGCAAAACCAGTGTGCCGCACGAAGAGTGGGTGTCGCCATAACCGCAGGACCGCTGTGGTGTGGCCCACACCAGGCCCGGCGCTCATACCGGTTCGGCCGCGACCCGGCGATGACTGTCGTCGAACTCGGCGATCCCGTCGGTGGTCACCTCGATGACCCGCGCGGTCGCCAGATCGAAGAACAGCCCCGACACCACCACCCCGCGCTCCTCGATCCCGCCGCGCACCGCCGGGTAGTCCATCAGCGTCTGGACCTGCCGGGCGACGTTCACCATCCCGAGCTGATCGACCGGACCGAAGCCCGCCCGCCGGGCCGCCTCGGCGACCGGGTGACCCGCGCGGAATTCCGCCAGAGTCGGCGCGGCGTGCGCGAGCCAGTCGTCGAGGCCGGGACCGGCCTGGACCTGTCCGTACAGCGCCTCCATGGCCCCGCATCCGCTGTGCCCGCACACCACGACCGCGCGCACGTCGAGCTTGTCGAGCGCGTAGATCAGTGCCGCCTCCACCGAGACGTCGCTGCCGCCGACCGGCACGAGATTGCCCACGTTGCGCACGGTGAACAGGTCACCGGGACCGCTGTTGGTGATGACGTTGGGCACGATGCGGGCATCGGCGCAGGTGAGGAAGAAGGTGTCGGCGTCGGGCCGGTGCCGCAGGCCGGCCAGGTGCGGGCGCATGAGGTGCGCGTGGCCGCGGTGATAGGCCGCGATACCCGCCGCGATCGGGTCGACACCGCCGCTGCGGCGCCACGGCCGGATCGCCTCGTCGACCGCCTTGCGGGCGTGGCCGTATTCGGGCGGACCGTCGTGCGCGCGCGCCATCCGCGCGGTGCCGAGTTCGACGAAATCGACCGTGCCACCGCCCGATTCGCGGGCATCGGCCCACTCGGAGAGCAGTTCGCACGCGGCATGATCGAGGAAGTCGACACTGAGCTCGACCGTGACGTCCACGCCGGCGGGCACTTTCGCCAGTTCGCTGGTGAGCCGGGGCACGGCCAGGAAGGTGCAGGGCCCGTCGATGCGCACCAGCCAGGTCCCGTCGGGGCGCGGCGCCGCGGCGATGGTGAACTTCACGACCCGCCACAGCAGCAGCGCGAACGAGGCGATCAGGCCGATCACCATGCCCTGCAACAGGTTCAGCGAGACGACCGCCACGACGGTGACGAGGTAGACGTAGATGTCGCCGGTGCGGCGGGCGCGTTTGATGTGCGCCAGTTTCACCAGCTGCACCCCGATCAGCACCAGCAGTCCGGCCAGCGCGGCGGTCGGGATCTGCCGGACCAATCCGACCAGCGCGATCGCGAATACCAGTACCCAGCAACCGTGCAGCACGGTGGCGGCCCGGCTGCGGGCTCCGGCGTTGGCGTTGGTGATGCTGCGGACGATGACGGCCGCGATCGGCAGGCCGCCCAGCGTCCCGGAGGCCATGTTGGCGGCGCCCTGCCCCAGGAGTTCACGATCGAAGTCGGTGCGCTGACCGGGCCGCATCTTGTCGACGGCGACCGCCGAGAGCAGCGTTTCCACGCTGGCGATGAGCGCGACGGTGAGCATGGTCAGCGCGATCGGCACCCAGCCACCGTGCGGCAGCGCGGGCAACCCGATGCCGTCGATCAGCGAGCCGTCCAGGCGCACCCGGTCCACCGTCAGCGGCAGCACCAGCGAGATCACCGTCGCCACCACCACCGCGACCAGCGGGCCGGGCACCACCCGGACGCGGCGCGGCAGGTATTGCCACCCGATCAGGATGGCGATCACGAGCAGCCCGACGAACAGGTCGCCCTTGTGCACCGACATCACCTGATTCGGCAGCGCGACGATGCTCGCCCACGGCGAGCTGACCGTGGTGCCGCCGAGCAGCACGTGCACCTGCTGTAGCGCGATGATCACGCCGATTCCGGCGAGCATGGCGTGCACCACGACCGGGGCGATGCCCAGCGCGGCGCGCGCGATGCGGCTGAGCCCGAACAGGATCTGCAGCAGACCCGCCCCGACGGTGATGAAACACATGGCGGCCCAGCCGAATTGCTGGACCGCACCCGCGACGACGACGGCGAGACTGGCGGTCGGCCCGCTCACCTGGATCGACGAGCCGCCGAGCAGGCCGGCGACCACGCCGCCGACCGCGGCGGCGATGAGTCCGGCGACGACGGGCGCGCCGGAGGCGAGCGCCACACCCAACGACAGCGGCAAGGCGACGAGGAACACCACGATGGACGCCGGAAGGTCTTGCCGAAGAACAGATTTCAGCGAATGGCCCGGATCATTGTCGGTCATCATTCTCCTTCGCCGGGGCGGATCGGCGCCCGGTTCATCGGTCGAACATGCACTGGCAATTGATGCTGAGCTGCGAGCGAACGGCGGCGGAACGGCACTGCTCGAAGAGATTCTCGACCCGAGACACAGGGTCGGGCCAATAGTAAAGAATTACCCAAGCGTTTGGAAAGTCCTCGAGGCGAATGGGACGAATCGCGACTCAACTGTGACGTGCACCACACGCAATACGTCGGGCCCGCGGGGTGCGGCCGATCCGTCGACCGGCCGCAACGATCAGGAATCGAGAAGCGCGGCGCCCGGGTCGGTGGAAACATCGTTTCCGCAGACCACCACAACGAAAGGGTTCCCGATGACCAGCACCTGGGTGCGCCGATCCCACCGGTGGCTCGCCGTGGCCTTCACCGCGATCGTGATCCTCACGGTGATCGCGCTGGCGCTGAGCGGACCGGTCTGGGTGTCCTATCTCCCGCTGTTCCCCCTCGCCGGGCTCTTCCTCTCCGGCAGCGTCCTGTTCGTCCGGTACTACACCGGGAGGTCGGGCGCGGCTCGCCGGACCGGGGCGACCGGCACGCGCGCGCGAACCCGCGGGCTACACCGCTGGGCCGCGGTGGTGTTCGTCGTCACCGTCGTCGCCACGGTGATCGCCCTGTCCCTGCCGGAGCCGATCGTCTGGGTGTCCTACCTGCCGCTGATCCCCCTCGCCGCGCTGCTGTTCTCCGGGCTGTCCATGTTGGTGACGCAGCGTCTTTCGGCGCGGCGCCGGGCCGCCACCGCGTAGGCCTCACCCGATATCCACCACTCGAGCCCAGGCGGGCGGGCGGTCCGGCACGTAGTCCGGATCGGCCTCGCTCCACGACCCCGCCCGGCGGAACACCCCGACCACCGTCCGGCACGGTGGCCGGGTGTCGGGCCAGGGCGTCTGCCCGTCGGTCAGCGCCACGACCACGTCCGGGCGGGTGCGCAGGGCCGCGGTGAAACCGGTCCGCAGATCGGTGCCGCCACCGCCCATCAAGGTCATCCCCTCGGCCCGGCACAGCGGATCGGCGATCCAGACCGCGGCGTCGCACGACAGCACGGTGACCAGGTCCCGACGACCGCCGACCGCGCGGGTGATGGCGGCGACTTCCAGCAGCGCGCTGCCCAATTCGACGTCACTGACCGACCCCGAGGTATCGATGACGACCGCGACCCGAGGGGGCATCCGACGCAGGCTCGGCAGCACCACCCCGGGCAGCGCCGCCGAGCGCCGCGCCGGCCTGCCGTAGGTGTAGTCGGCGCCGACCCCGGGGGCCGAGGCCGCCGAGCGCAGGGCGGCGCCCAGCAGATCCCGCCACGGCTGCGACGGATGCAGCGCCTCCTCGGCCCATCGTCGCCACCCCTGGGGCGCGTCGCCCGGTCGGCCGACGATGCCCTGGGCCACCCGGAACCGCACCGCGTCGCGCTCCTGCTCGCTGAGGCCGTCCGCGCCGTCGGGCCCGAGTTCCCAGGCCCGCTCCAGTCCGTCGGCGCCGCTACCGCAATCGAGCCAGGCCATGCCCTCGGTCAGCCTGCCCAGCCGGAACTGCCCGAGGTAGTCCTCCATGAGTTCACCTGGGGACAGCCCGAGGTCGGCGGGCAGGACCGCCCCCGTGGGCTGGACGAGCCCGTCGCCGAACGCGTCGTCGTTGATCTCGGCGTCGGCGGCGATGTTCATCCGCAGCCGCTCCGCCGGGCCGGTCAGATCGTGCCCGCGGGCGTATCGATCGCTGCGCGCGTGATGCTCGCGCAGCAGGTGCGACACCTCGTGCACCAGGATCGAGGCGAGTTCTTCCACGGACGTGCAGGCCACGAACGCGGGTGAGACGTAGCAGCGCCAGTGCTTGTCCACCCCCATCGTCGGCACCTGCCGCGACTCGACGATGTGCAGCGCGTACAGCGCCGTGGCGAGATAGGGCCGGGCCGACACCGCGGACAGCCTTGCGGCATACAGCTTCTCGTGATCCAGGTGGCCCGTCATCGACGGGCCTCGGCGACGCGGGCCGTGGCCTGCTCGGCCTGCCGGGACACCGAGACCGTGGCGGCGAGATGTTCGATCGACGCCGGGATCTCCCAGTCGTCCCGGCGCAGGGTGGCCAGCGTGGTCGCGGGGACCACCACCAGATCCGGCGCCCCGGTCGCCACGGCCCCGGCCAGCAGGGCCCACGCCGCGTCCCAGCGCGCCTTCTCGGGTCGTCGGCGCACCGCAGCCACCACCGCGTCGAGCACGGCCTGGCGCAGATCGCCCCGGTCGGGCAGCGCGGCGACCGCAGGATCGGCCAGCAGCACTTCGGGATCGGGCAGATCCATCCGATCGATGCTGGTCAGCAGCTCGAAACCGGGACCGTCACCGACGGTCCCGCGCACCAGCATCGACAGCACATCGCGCGCGGCGCCCGCCGCCGTGGCGAACGCGATCAGCCGGACCACCATCTCCCAGCTGCGCGGCGACGGCCAGGCACCGCCGCGCCGGGTTTCGGTGGTGGGCAGCTGATGCACCAGCTTCGGGCGGCCCGCGAGCAGCTCGCACACCGCGCGCCGGGCGAACGCCACCGCCTCCGAGAGCTTTTCGGGCGCGAGGCGGGGCAGCGTCGCCCGCGGCCAGGTGCCGCCGAGGCCGCGCACGACGACCTCGTGGTCATGGGTCCATTGCAGGTGCACGAACCGATTCGCCAGCGGCGGGCTCAGTTCCCAGCCGTCGGCGGCCGAGGAACGCGGGTTGGCCGCGGCGACGATGCGGACCCCTGGCGGCAACCGCAGCGTGCCGATCCGCCGTTCCAGGACCAGGCGCAGCAGGGCCGCTTGCACGGCGGGCGGCGCGGTCGAGAGTTCGTCGAGGAACAGCAGTCCCCGTCCGGCCTCGACCAGCTTCACGGCCCAGTCCGGCGGGGCCATCGGCACCCCGTCGGTCGCGGGGTCGTCACCGAGGATGGGCAGGCCCGAGAAGTCGGACGGTTCGTGCACACTCGCGATCACCGTGGTCAGCGGCAGGTCGAGGGACTCGGCGAGCTGGGTCAGCGCGGCGGTCTTGCCGATGCCCGGCTCACCCCACAGCAGGACCGGGAGGTCGGCGGCGACCGCCAGCGTCAGTGCCTCGAGCCGGGTGTCGGGACGGGGTTCGGTGGTCGTTTCGCCGAGCAGAGCGAGCAGTTCGCCCGCGATGTCGAGTTGGGAGCCGATGGTTCGGACCGGACGCGGGACGACGGGAATGCGTACAGACATGGGTGTATCACCTCGATGTGCGGAGGAAGTGGGGAAAGATCAGCGCTTGACCGCGTGGCGCGGACGAACGCCGTCTTCACGGCGGGGGCGGCCGGCGGGCGCGGGGACACCGCGACCGGGCGCGGACAGCCCGGCCCGGAACAGGCCATAGGTGATCCGCCGTCGCGCGGCGGACTCGAGTTCGTCGCGGAGGGGACCGTCGCGCAGCAGCGCCGCGGGACCGAGCAGCCGTTCGACCTCGGCCAGCGCACCGGCACTGTCACCGTGGTCGAGCCGTTCGCGAATGCCCGTCAGCGCCTCCGGACGACGGTGCGCCCGGTCGATGACCTGTAGGCAGGGCAGCGCAGTGCCGGTCAGCGCGACCAGCAGTTCCTCGCGCCGGATCTCGGCCGGGTCGTGATCGAGCGCGGCCAGGCGCCCGTCGACGAACCCGATCCGGTGCCACTGCCCCCGGCACCACACGAGCCGAGGCCGCTCCGGTCCCCCGGACTTCCGCGAGGCAGCCCGTGGTGACCAGGTCGGGTCTAGTGCCGCGGCGACCAGCGGATGCAGCTGATCGACCGAGATCGCGCCGGCCCGCAGCAGGACCAGATCGGGCAGCGCCCAGGTCGCCGCGTCGGGCAGCACCGGCAAGGCGGACACCGCGCCGCGCCGATATTCCTCGGTGATGCGCACCTGCGCGCCGACCTCGAGGACCACCCGGCGCCGGGCGCCGCAGCGCACCAGAACCATTCCGGCCGTGGACTTCTCGGCCCGCAGCAGGAGCGCGGCCTCCTCGGCCCAGCGATCGACCGCGCATCCGGGCGGCAGCTGTGCGGATGCGTTCTCACCCGGCGGCGCCCCGCACCGCAGCGGCAGCTCGTCGGCCCTGCGCGCGTCCCACAGGTGCCGGTGCAGATCGAGCCGGAAGCGCCGGTTCGGCCGGGCATGGGGGTGCGGGCTCGCCGCGGCGCCCTCCCAGAGCCCGAGCGCGACGCGCTGACCGGCATCGGCCCAGGCCGGCGCGGTCCGCACCACCAGGTGCACGAATCCTTCACCGCCACCACGGGTTCCGGCGGTCGCGTAGCGCGCCAAGGTGATCGTCAGCCCCGGCCGGAGCAGTCCGTCGGGCGCGACCCTGGGCAGATGCCAGCGCAGCAGGTCCGGGGCCAGATACCGCAGGTCGGCCCGCACCCGCGCGGCCAGATCCCGGCCGTGGGTCCGGGCCAGCGCACGCAGATCGAGATCGACGTCGACATGCGCCGCGGCGCAGGCCCCGGCCCAGTCGCCGAGACCGCGGCGCGCGGTGGCGAGATCGATCATGGCGGGTGGCACCGCGAATGCGCGAACCCGCCGCCACAAGGCCAGGCGGGCATCGTCGCCGGGTGGTCCGGCCGCGCGAAGATGCTGCGGATACTGCGGGAATTCCGCTCGATCGAGCGGGGAGGAAGCCGGTGCGATGACCGGCAGGGGGCTCAACGGCCCGGGCGCCGTACGCCCTTTCGACTAGTCGTCATGTGCCCAGTATGCACAACGCCGCCCGGCCCGACAACGCCGACGCCGGGCAGGCGGACGCCGACACGAGGTCGCGCGCCCGCCTGATCCGCAGGTCGCGGAAGGCGATTACCCCGCGTCGGCGGCGGCCAGCGCGGGCTCGGCCGACGGCACGCCGAGCTGCGGGTAGGTCGGATATTCGATGCCCGAGATGTACTGCACGGTGCGTACGACCTGGCACGAGTAGCCGAATTCGTTGTCGTACCAGACGTAGAGGATCGCGGTGTCGCCCTCGACGATCGTGGCGTTGGCGTCGATGATCGACGCCGCGCGCGAGCCGATGAAGTCGCTGGAGACCACGTCGTTGGCGGCGGTGTAGTCGAGGTTGCGGCTCAACGGGCCCGCGAGCGAGACCTGACGCAGGTACGCGAGCACGTCCTCCTTGGTCGTCTCCTGCGCGAGCTGCAGGTTCAGGATCGCGACCGAGACGTCCGGCGTGGGTACCCGGATCGAGTTGCCGGTGATCTTGGCCTTGAAGTCCGGCATCGCCTTCGCGACGGCGGAGGCGGCGCCGGTCTCGGTGAGCACCAGGTTGAACGGCGCGGACCGGCCGCGACGGTCGGCCTTGTGGTAGTTGTCGAGCAGGTTCTGGTCGTTGGTGAACGAGTGCACCGTCTCGACGTGTCCGCGCAGGATGCCGAACTCGTCGTCCATGGCCTTGAGCGGCGGCACGATCGCGTTGGTCGTGCACGAGGCGCAGGAGAAGATCTGCTGGGACAGGTCCAGGCTGCGGTGGTTCACGCCGTGCACGATGTTGGGGACATCGCCCTTGCCCGGCGCGGTCAGCACGACCTTCGCGATACCAGGGCGCAGGTGCTGGGACAGACCGTCGCGATCACGCCACCGGCCGGTGTTGTCGATCAGGATGGCGTTGTCGATGCCGTAGGCGGTGTAGTCGATCGTGGTCGGGTCATCGCTATAGATGAACTTGATGACGTTGCCGTTGGCGGTGATCGTGTCGTTGTCGGCGTCGACCTTGATGGTGCCGTTGAAGTGGCCGTGCACCGAGTCGCGGCGCAGCAGCGACGCGCGCTTGGCCAGATCGTCGTCACCGCCCTTGCGGACCACGACGGCGCGCAGGGTCAGCCCGTTGCCGGAACCCGCCTTCTCGATGAGCAGCCGGGTCACCAGTCGCCCGATCCGGCCGAAGCCGTAAAGCACGACATCGCGCGGGCCCTGCGGCTCGGCCTTGTTGCCGTCGAGCACCTCGGTCAGCACCGCCGCGGTGAACTCCGGGATCGACAGCCCGCGGTCATCGGCGCGATAGGCCATGACCAGCTGTCCGAGGTCGATCTTGCACGGCCCCAGGTCCAGTTCGCTGAGCACCTGCAGGAAGGGCAGGGTCTCGTCGACGGACAGTTCCTCGCCGGCGATCTGCCGCGCGAACCGATGCGTCCGCAGGATGCTGATCACCGATTTGTTCACCAGCGACCGGCTGTGCAGCAGGATCGTCACGCCCTTGCCGCGGTACAGCGTGCCGATGATCGGGATCATCGCCTCGGCGGCGGCTTCCTGAGCGTTCCAGCGGTCAAGTTGTTCGGTGGTCACCACACGTCCTCAGGTTCTCGATAAATAGTCTCTACCGATGCTAAGGAGCGCGGAGTTTTCACCGAGACCGGCTCCCCACCAGTGAGGTTTCCGCCACTCCACCAACGAAAAATGACCAGGACGACAGTCCTGGTCATTACTGTGGTCCCAGCTGGTTTCGAACCAGCGACCTTCCGCGTGTGAGGCGGACGCTCTCCCGCTGAGCTATGGGACCGAACACTGTGCCGAGGGGCTCGGTAGGGCCTCTCGAACGAGATGGAACATTAGCACGGCGCACCCGGGTGACACCAAATCGCCTCGTGAACGGGGGCTTCGGGCTCCCCGGCCGCTTTTGCAGACCGCCGTAGTCACACCTTCCCCTGAACGGATTATCGCACTACATGCCTTCATACGCATATCTACGTGTTCTCATGACTGCGCTCTGCGGAGAGTCGAGGAGCCGCGAGACAGAGATGTCGCCGTGCCGACATGGACGACTGAACCGATGACACACCCACCGCGACCGTCACGGACGATTCGCCGCCATCCACCGCCCCCACACGCCCGGCGACCACCCGAACAACATGCCTGTAATTCACATTTAGGCCCATCTACCAGCCGATTTGTAGTCTGCGCCGACCGTCGGCTAATGTTTTCCTCGCACCACGGAGAGCAGCCAAGCCGCAAGGCCGACAGCCTCCGGAAGTGCGAATGCGGATGTAGCGCAGTGGTAGCGCATCACCTTGCCAAGGTGAGGGTCGCGGGTTCAAATCCCGTCATCCGCTCGAGAGGTAGGTTAGGCATTCATGCCATCCTCCTTTGCGCGGTGGAGTGGCCGAGTGGTGAGGCAACGGCCTGCAAAGCCGTGCACACGGGTTCGATTCCCGTCTCCACCTCGCGCGATTAGCTCAGCGGGAGAGCGCTTCCCTGACACGGAAGAGGTCACTGGTTCAATCCCAGTATCGCGCACCACAAGAAGGCCCCGGTTTCGACCGGGGCCTTCTTGCGTTTCCGGGCCCGGCCGACCGTCGGACCGCGGCATGTAACCCAGGTCACTCCCGACCCGGATACCGTCGGCGCTCCCCTAGGATCGGCACTCGGCGTCGCCGGGCCGGTGTCGGCGACGCGGACCAGCGGCATGGAGGGGCGAGCAGTTGAGGCAGATCCTGATGTCGGCGGGGATCGCCCTGTTCGTCACCATCACCCTCACCCCGGTACTGATCCGGGTCTTCGCGCGCCGTGGCTTCGGCCAGGAGATCCGGATCGACGGACCCGCCAGCCACCAGACCAAACGCGGCACCCCGACCATGGGCGGGCTGGCGATCGGCGCCGGTGTGTGGGCCGGATTCCTCGGATCACACCTGATCGGCCTGCTGTGGGACGCCCCAGGGCCCAGCGCCTCCGGTGTTCTCGTGCTGCTGCTGGCCTCGGCGCTGGGTATGGTCGGTTTCCTCGACGACTCGATCAAGCTGCGCAAACACCGCAATCTCGGCCTGACCGCGGCGGGCAAGTATCTCGGGCAGATCGGTGCCGCGGTCGTGTTCGCGGTGCTGGCGCTGCGTTTTCCCGGCGCGACGGGGCTCACTCCCGCGAGCAACAATCTCTCCTACGTCCGCGACATCAACACCATCGCCTTCGAGTCGCTGATCTTCGTCGCGTTCATCTGCCTGCTGGTGGTGGCCTGGTCGAACGCCGTCAACATCACCGACGGTCTGGACGGTCTCGCGGCCGGCTCGATGAGCCTGACGCTGGGCGCCTACGTGGTGATCACGCTGTGGCAGTTCGAGAACTCGTGCGAGCTCAGCCCGGGCCGGGGCTGCTACAACGTGCGTGATCCGCTCGATCTCGCGGTGGTCAGCGCCGCCGCCGCGGGCGCGTGCATCGGGTTCCTGTGGTGGAACGCCGCGCCTGCCAAGATCTTTATGGGCGACACCGGCTCGCTGGGCCTCGGCGGCCTGGTGGCCGGACTGTCGATCACCAGCCGCACCGAACTGCTCGCGGTGGTGCTCGGCGCGCTGTTCGTCGCGGAGATCCTGTCGGTGCTGCTACAGATCGTCGTCTTCCGCACCACGCACACGCGGCTGTTCCGGATGGCACCGTTCCATCACCACTTCGAATTGAACAATTGGCCCGAGACCGCGGTGATCATCCGGTTCTGGGTGCTGGCCGGCATCGCGTCGGCGATCGGGCTGTGCCTGTTCTACGGCGAGTACATCACCGCGCTGTAGCCGGGAACTGTCGGACCGCCCCGCTACGCTGACCCGACACAGTGAGCGAGCGGGAGGTGGCCCAGTGAGTGCCGGCAGCGGGCGGGAACTCGACCACGACATCGCCGCCGATGTCTCCTTCGAGCTCGAGGAACTCGACGAGCTGGTCGCCGAACTGCTCACCGAGCACGCCGAACGCGCCCCCAGGGACGCGCGGATCGTCGCCCTGCGCCTCGGCATCGGCGGGCAGCGCCCGGAAACCCTGACCCGCATCGGCGCCCGCTACGACCTGGCGCGCGACCGGGTCCGTCAGCTCTACGCCAAGGCGATCGGGCAGCTGGTGCGCGAGGCCGCCCGCTCCGGGCACCGTTGCACCGAGGTGTTCGCGCATCGTTACCCGCGCGACGCGGGCGATCTGCGGCTGGTGCGGGAGCTGCTCACCGAGACCTACGCCACCGACACCGATCTGGTGGCGATGGAATGGTCGTATCTGAAACTGCGCCTGGCCGGGCACGACCAGACCGACGCCAAGCGCGTCGCCGGATACGTGATGCAGCGAATCCTGGGCTGGCAGAAGAAGACCGCCAGCATCCTGGCCAAACTGCATCCCCTCGACGAGACCGACGACCTGGGTCCGCTGCTCGACGACGTCGAATGGGCCGACGGGACCCCCGCTCCCCTGCCGACCGCCTCGGCCCGCGTCGCCGACGGCGACGACGACGGCCGCGGCCGCTTCTACCTCGCCACCGTCGGCCGCGATGTCGCCTACGATTCCGCGCTGGCGGCCCGGCTGCTGCGCACCCTCGACGCCAGCCCGGCCGTGACAGCGTTCCAAGAGGAGCCGACCGCGCTCACCTACGCCTTCGGCGGCGAGGACCACGTGCACTACCCGACCGTCGCCGCGCGGCTCACCGACGGCAGGACGGTGCTGGTCGACGTCGTTCCGCTGGGCCGGATCGCCTTCCATCACACCAGGATCCAGAGCGAGCTCGCCCGCGCCTATGCCCACGACCAGGGCTGGGGCTGGCTGACCTGGACCGGCAGCGCGCTGGACCCGGCCCGGCTGCGGACCCGCGTCACCGACCCGGCGATCGAGCAACGCCTCGCCGACGATCTCGACAAAGGTCCCTACGATCGCCGCGCGCTGGCGAGCGTGCGCGCCGAGACCGGCCTCGATCTGCTCGATCTGGCCGGGCTCGTGCTGCGCAACGACTGGCGGTGGGACCGAACGCCGATGCGGCTCAGCGCGTCACCAGCGCGCCTGCCATCACGGTGATCACCAGCAGCATCGCGCAGCAGGTGAGCCACTGCCACTGATTGATCGTGCGGTCCATCCGGCCGATCGTCGCCCGCAGGCCCGCCGCGATCCGCTGCTGGGCGACCAGTTCGCTGCGCACCCCGGCCAGGGTGATCGCCTCGGCGTCGGCGTTCACGCCCGCGCGGTCGATCCGATGGTGCAGCCGGTTGACCAGCTTCTGCTTGTCGCGCACGGTCTGTCGCGACACCGCCAGCTCGACCCGCTGATCGCGCAGCTCCCTGCGCTGATGCTCGATCATGGC
Organism: Nocardia sp. No.11; assembly: GCF_038752175.1. Lineage (NCBI taxonomy): Bacteria > Bacillati > Actinomycetota > Actinomycetes > Mycobacteriales > Nocardiaceae > Nocardia > Nocardia sp. No.11. The sequence goes on from NZ_JBCGFB010000066.1 coordinate 29,466, forward strand.
GGCCTGCGCCGCGGTATGCCGCTCCCAGGTGCCCACCTCGGCCCACCCTCCTGTCGTCGAATCCGCGTGACCCCAGTGGATCTCGCCGGTCACCCAGCCCTCGAGGAAGTCACGCAGTTCCCAGCCCGGCCGCACCGGACCGGCGAACCCCGTCTCGCCCGCGGCGAGCATGCCCTGATCGATGCGGTAGTCGGCCGCCGCGGGCGCGAAATCGGCGATGCCGACCGCGGGGACCAGCGGCACCCAGTACCCCTGCGGGCAGACCCACAGCACGTCGTCGATGCCGGCCGCCTGCAGGCGTCGGCGATGCGCGCGGGCCGCGGTGATGTCGAGGGGGCCGCTGCGCACCTCGACCACACAACGCCGATCGCCACGACGCCAGAAGATGTCGACGGGGATGTCGTCGACCCGCGCGTCGACCTCGGCCTCGTCGGCGCCCGCCGCCGTCAGTCTGCCGCAGATCCAGTGCTCGAGCCGCTGGGTATTCCATTGGGTCGCCACGCATTCGGGGCAACCACAGCCGTATCCGGTCCGTTCCGGTGCCGCCCGCCTGGTGCCCTCGGAGATGCCGAGTTCGTCGAGCAGCGCCCGCCGTCCGCACACCACCTGGGTGTCGCTTCGCCGCTTCGTCCTCACACCACACTCCCTCACCGGGGACCCTGACGTGTGCCCGCGCCCACGCCCTGTTCTCCAGGTTCCCGCAGCCACCGACGGGCCGCCAGCCCCCTTGACCCGCGCTCGGGTGCGTCACCGCCCGGTGAGCGAGATCACAAACGCGATTCCACTTGAATATCAAGCTATTTCATTGTGCCGACGTCGCGGAACGTCGCCGAGATCTTGATCATTTCGATACACAGACCGGGCCTGTTGCCCGTCCATTTCGTCCGGATTACGAAACGCTTCGGCGCGTCGCGGATCCGGTCACCGGGACATCGCGACGACGCGGGCGCAGCGCCCGGTGGATATGATCGCTGCGGCCGGGGCGGGCACGCTCGCCGAGCACGGGAAGTAGGGTGTGCATGAACCACGCTGAGCACGACGAGTCCATCGGGTCGATGCTGGCGAGTATCGCCGCGGCGCTGCGTGAGGTCAGTGACAAGCTCGATGTCGTCGCCGCCCGGGTCCAGCAGGAAGTCCCCAGTTTTCCCGCCGATGACGATCTGCCCGACCAGACCAGGATCCGCAGGCTCGAGACCTGGGCTTTCCATGCGTCACAGGACATTTCCCGGCTCAGTGCCCGGCTCGACGCCCTCGACGGCGGCGATCCCGAGCCGGCACCGCGCGCTCGCGGCACCCGCAGCCGCCGCGAAGTGCGGGAGGCCGCCGAAGCCGCCGCGCGCGCGGCCGCCGATTCCGGCGCGGGAGAAGAGCTCTCGTCCCCGAACCCGGCGGGTGACCGGCCCCCGCTGGAGCGCCGACATTCCCGCACCGACCACCTGGGCGACCCGACCTGGCCACTCACCGTCGCCCCGATCCCCCGTCCCTCGACGGCCGTCGAACCGGGGAGCGAGCCGACCGGCGAGGCCGCGCAGTTCGCCGATACGGCGCGGTCGGCGCGTTCGGGTCGCGCCGAAGGTCATGCGGCGGGCGGTTCCGCGTCGGCGGGCGGATCGGCCGTGGGCACGCTGGCCGACGGTACGGCCGAGTCCGGCGGTCCGACGCCGCCGGTCAACGGCACGGATCGTGCGCTGCCGGTGAACGGTCGGGATCGCGTGCCACCGGTGAACGGCCGGGCATCGGTGAACGGGACGTCCCGCGCCATCAGCACGAAGCCGCTCAACGGGGTACGGGTGGTCGATGACTCGGAGTCGCGACGCGACCTTCCGGCGCGCGGGGAAACGGCCGCCGACGAGCGGAGCCGGGGAGCTCGCCGACTCGCTGCCGAAGGTGCCGCTCCCCTGGCCGATGCACCCCAGGCAGGGGCCGAGGGCGTGCGGGGCGGCGTCGAACCGACCGTAGCGGCCCACGGTGCCACGGCAGAGAAGTCGGTGCGAGGAACCGGGCAGGCGGGCGGAGGGCCCGAGTACAGCACCGGCGTTGCCGGGGCGTCCGCTCCCGACTGGCAGACCGAGGCGCAGGCGGGACAGCAGATCATCGCGTCCAGCGCGTCGCAGGCCGGCGAGCCCACCTCCGCGACCGCCCGGAGGCACGCCGACTCTCCTCCCGGCGGACAGCTACCGGTCCGTTCGACTACTTCCGACCAGCCGAACGACGGAGGCGGCGGTGTCGTCGGTCCGGATCGACAGGTCGATCGGTTCACCTCGGCGAGCACCGCCGCACCGCGGCCCGACGATGCCGGGACCGCGCCACGGCCCGCCGATGATGTCGTCCCGACCGAGTCCGCGCGCCGGTGGGCCGAGCGCCTCGCCGCGGCCGCCGCCGACCA